>NZ_JBAPPI010000781.1:0-8618 GCF_049280035.1 Mycobacterium sp.
TGACGGCGAGCTTGACCCAGTCGCGGATCGGCTCGTCTCTGACGATGGGCATCCGCCAGATGTCACCGGCTTCCACGTTCTGCGTCAGCAGGACTTCCCCGGTGTCGAGGTCGACGATGTTGGCGACGCCGTCCTCGGGGATCTCGAAAGTCTTGTCGTGCGAGCCATACTCCTCAGCCTGCTGCGCCATCAGCCCGACGTTAGGGACGGTGCCCATCGTCGCCGGATCAAATTGGCCGTGCGTCTTACAGAAGTTGATGATTTCCTGGTAAATGCGGGAAAAGGTGGACTCGGGGTTGACGGCTTTGGTGTCCTTTTGCCGCCCGTCGGCGCCCCACATCTTGCCGCCCGCCCGGATCATCGCCGGCATCGACGCGTCCACGATCACGTCGCTGGGCGAATGAAAGTTGGTGATTCCCTTGGCCGAGTCGACCATGGCCAGCTCGGGCCGGTGTTCGTGGCAGGCGTGCAGGTCGCGGATGATCTCGTCGTGTTGCGAGGCGGGCAGCGACTCGATCTTGTTGTAGAGGTCGACCAATCCGTTGTTGACGTTGACGCCGAGTTCGTCGAACAGTGCCTGGTGCTTCGCGAAGGCCTCCTTGTAGAAGATCTGCACGGCGTGGCCGAAGACGATGGGGTGCGAGACCTTCATCATCGTGGCCTTCACGTGTAGCGAGAACATCACGCCGGTCTCGTATGCGTCCTCCATCTGCGCCTCGTAGAACTCGCACAGGGCCTTCTTGCTCATGAACATGCTGTCAATGACGTCGCCGTTCCGCAGCGACACCATAGGCTTGAGCACGATCGTCTTGCCGCTTTTGGTCTCCAACTCCATCTTCACGTTGCGGGCACGGTCCAGCGTCAGCGACTTCTCGCCGTGGTAGAAGTCGCCGGTCCGCATGGTTGCGACATGGGTACGCGACGCCATCGACCACTCGCCCATGCTGTGAGGATGCTTGCGCGCATACTCTTTGACGGCATTGGGCGCGCGACGGTCCGAATTACCCTGCCGCAGCACTGGATTCACGGCGCTGCCTAAGCATTTGGCATAGCGGTCGCGAATTTCCTTGTCCTCGTCCGTTTTCGGACTTTGCGGATAGTCCGGAACCTTGAATCCTTTGCCTTGCAGTTCCTTGACGGCAGCGACCAGTTGGGGCACCGAGGCACTGATGTTCGGCAGCTTGATGATGTTGGTGTCAGCCAGCTTCGTCAGCCGGCCCAGTTCGCCCAGGTTGTCCGGCACTTTTTGATCGTCGGTCAGATAATCGGGGAACTCGGCCAGGATCCGTGCGGCTACCGAGATGTCACTGCTCTTGATCTCGATGCCCGCCGGCTCGGCGAAGGCCCGCACAATCGGCAGAAATGAATAGGTCGCCAGCAGGGGCGCCTCGTCGGTCAGCGTGTAGATGATGGTCGGCTGTTCGGCACACACGGTCTGTCTCCCGGTATCACTATCGGTCACGTCTTGACGGGCTTCGTTTTGGTAACTGACTGTCACGTTATCAAGGGCGTTTCGCCTGGTTTCGACCTCGATGAGGGCCCCGGCGAACCGGAGGACCCAGCGTTAGTTCGATTCGATGTTAGTTCGAGTCGATCTCTGTCCGCGGGGTAAGCGCAGGAGACCGCTAGCACGTGATCGGCTTAATGAGATAAGCTTCGTTTCGGTCATGAGCGCCAGCGTCAAGCCCCGGCTTGCTGGCCGGCAACCCTCCAACCGCGGTGGGGTGCCCCGGGTGATGACCAGGTTGAGTAGCCAAGACCGGCTACGTCGGCAAGCGCGGGTCCGTGGTGACGGGCCCCCCGAGTAGACAGGGAAACCTGATGCGCACCTATTTGGGCTGGCTCATCGTGCGTCGCAGTTGCTGAACGCATGGCTGCCGGTTGACGTCGAGGCTTTGAGATGGCGTCCGGCGCAGTCGCGAGCACTCGACCACCCATTTCCTCCCAGAAAGACATCCACGTGAGTTCCGAAACCAACGCTGATAGCGAAACCGACCAGGCCGCACACTGGTCGTTTGAAACCAAACAGATCCACGCCGGCCAGCAGCCCGACCCGACCACCAGCGCCCGCGCGCTGCCGATCTACCAGACCACGTCTTACGTCTTCGACGACACCGCACACGCCGCGGCGCTGTTCGGGCTAGAAGTCCCGGGCAACATCTACACCCGCATCGGAAACCCGACCACCGACGTCGTCGAGCAGCGCATCGCCGCGCTGGAGGGCGGCGTGGCCGCGCTGTTCCTGGCCTCCGGGCAGGCCGCGGAGACGTTCGCGATCTTGAACGTGGCCGGCGCCGGCGACCACATCGTGTCCAGCCCGCGGCTCTACGGCGGCACCTACAACCTGTTCCACTATTCGCTGCCAAAGCTGGGTGTCGACGTCAGCTTCGTCGAGGATCCCGACGACTTGGACTCGTGGCGGGCCGCGGTGCGCCCGAACACCAAGGCGTTTTTTGCCGAGACCATCTCCAACCCGCAGATCGACGTGCTGGATACCCCCGGGGTCTCCGGGGTGGCCCACGAGCATGGTGTGCCGCTGATTGTCGACAACACCGTCGCCACCCCCTACCTGATTCAGCCGATCGCCCAGGGCGCCGACATCGTGGTGCACTCGGCCACCAAGTACCTGGGTGGGCACGGCGCCGCGATCGCCGGCGTGATCGTCGACGGCGGCACCTTCGACTGGACACAAGACCGCTTCCCCGGCTTCACCACCCCAGATCCCAGCTACCACGGCGTGGTGTACGCGGAACTGGGGCCGCCGGCGTTCGCGGTCAAAGCGCGGGTGCAATTGCTGCGCGACTACGGCTCGGCTGCGTCGCCGTTCAACGCGTTCCTGATTGCGCTAGGCCTGGAAACCCTCAGCTTGCGTATCGAGCGCCATGTCGCCAACGCCCAGCGAGTCGCCGAATTCCTGGCCGGCCACGACGGTGTGCTTTCGGTCAACTACGCCGGCCTGCCCAGCTCGCCATGGTACGAGCGGGCAAAGAAGTTGGCGCCCAAGGGAACCGGAGCGGTGTTGTCGTTCGAGTTGGCCGGTGGAATCGAGGCAGGCAAGGCGTTCGTCAACGCGCTGAAGCTGCACAGCCACGTCGCCAATATCGGCGACGTGCGATCGCTGGTGATTCACCCGGCATCGACGACCCATTCCCAGCTCAGCCCCGCCGAGCAGCTGTCCACCGGGGTGAGCCCCGGGTTGGTGCGGCTGGCCGTGGGCATCGAGGGCATTGACGACATCCTGGCCGACCTCGAGCTCGGCTTCACCGCGGCTCGAAAATACAGCGGCGCGAAAGCCGGCAGCGGCGACCCGCACGCCGTGGCGGCGTTCTGAGGTGGCTCCAGATGACGATCTCTGACGTGCCGACCCAGACGCTGCCCGCCGACGGCGAGGTCGGCGTTGTCGACATTGGCTCGCTGACCCTGGAAAGCGGCACCGTACTGGACGACGTCAGCATTGCCGTGCAGCGTTGGGGCGAACTTTCGCCTACCCGCGACAACGTCGTCGTGGTGCTGCACGCGCTGACCGGCGATTCGCACATCACCGGACCCGCCGGGCCCGGGCATCCGACACCGGGCTGGTGGGACGGCATAGCCGGTCCGGGCGCGCCGATCGACACCGACCGCTGGTGCGCGGTCGCCACAAATGTGCTGGGCGGCTGCCGCGGCTCTACCGGGCCGAGCTCGATTGCCCCCGACGGGAAACCCTGGGGTTCAAGGTTTCCGTTGATATCGGTGCGAGACCAGGTCGAGGCCGACGTGGCCGCGCTGGCAGCGCTGGGCATCACCGAAGTGGCCGCCGTGGTCGGCGGGTCGATGGGCGGAGCCCGCGCACTGGAGTGGATCGTCGGCCACCCCGACCGGGTGGGCGCGGGTCTGCTGTTGGCGGTAGGTGCGCGTGCGACGGCCGACCAGATCGGCACACAGTGCACCCAGATCGCGGCCATCAAAGCCGACCCGAACTGGCAGGGCGGTGACTACTACCGCACCGGGCGCAGCCCGGATGCCGGGCTGCACATCGCCCGCCGCTTCGCGCATCTGAGCTACCGCGGCGAGGTCGAGCTGGACACCCGCTTCGCCAATAACCCGCAGGGCGGGGAAGATCCAGCGGATCCGGAGGCCGGCGGGCGCTACGCAGTGCAGAGCTACCTGGAACACCAGGGCAGCAAGCTGGTGTCACGCTTCGACGCCGGCAGCTATGTGGTGCTCACCGAGGCACTGTCCCGTCACGACGTCGGCCGGGACCGCGGCGGCGTCGCCGCGGCCCTGCGCGGGTGCCAGGTGCCGGTGGTGGTCGGCGGAATCACCTCTGACCGGCTTTACCCGCTGCGCCTGCAGGAGGAGCTCGCCGGGCTGTTGCCCGGATGTCGCGAGTTGCAGATCGTCGACTCGATCTACGGGCACGACGGCTTCCTGGTGGAATCCGAAGCGGTTGGTGAACTGGTACAGCAGACCCTCGACTTGGCCCGCGGGTCGGCCACCGGCGAAGGCGCGTGTTCGCGGTGACCCAGTCCCGGCAGGACCGCTCATTGTCGTTTGGCTCTGCAGCGGCCGCGTACGAGCGGGGCCGGCCGTCCTACCCGCCGGAGGCGATCGATTGGCTGTTACCGACCGGGGCTCGCGACGTGCTGGATCTCGGCGCAGGTACCGGCAAGCTGACCACCCGGCTGGTGGAGCGGGGGCTGGACGTGGTCGCCGTCGACCCGATTGCCGAGATGCTGGAGATGCTACGCAAGTCTCTGCCGGACACGCCGGCGCTACTCGGCACGGCGGAGGAGATTCCGCTGGCGGACAACAGCGTTGATGCGGTGTTGGTCGCACAGGCTTGGCACTGGTTCAACCCGGATCGAGCGATTCCCGAAGTGGCCCGGGTGCTGCGGCCGGGGGGACGACTGGGTCTGGTGTGGAACACCCGCGACGAGCGGCTTGGCTGGGTGCGCGAACTGGGTCACATCATCGGCCGCGACGGCGATCCGGTCCGCGACAAGGTGACATTGCCGGATCCGTTTAGCGGAGCGCAGCGCCACCAGATCGAGTGGACGAATTACCTTACGCCGCAGGCATTGATCGACTTGGTCGCTTCTCGTAGCTACTGCATCACCTCGCCGACCGAAGTGCGCGCCAAAACGCTGGATCAGGTACGTGAGTTGCTGGCAACTCATCCGGCACTGGCGAACGCGAGAGGCCTTGCGCTGCCGTACGTTACGGTCTGCGTGCGCGCAACCCTGTCGTAGTTCCCGACGATATATGTCAGAAGTTGAGCCCGGAAAACATGACTCGGCTGGGATCGTACTTCTGCCGCACGGTGCTGAGTCGGGATAGATTCGAGCCGAAGTACCGCGACGGCGGCTGGTTTGCCTCGATGTAGTTCACGTAGCCGCCAACTGAATACGGTCGCACCGCTTGGTGTGCCGTGTTGAGCCAGCTGGTCGCCGCCGCCGGGTCACCCGTTTCGACGTACCACTGCACCAACGCGGACTGCTGACGCCATGGGAAAGCGGTGGCACCCGGCGCCACACTGGCGAGGGCGCCGTCGAGTGCGTGCATGATGGCCAACATTCGGCCCGCGCCGCGGGGAAAGGCGTTGACCGCCGAGGCGATCCCCTGGGCGGCGGCCGGGGTGATCGTCGTAAAGACGTCGGATCCGCCGACATATCCGAGCGGTGACGGGTTGAGGTTGCCGACGGCCAGATAATTCACCAGGTCCAAATAGTTGAACGTGTGGTTCTCGGTCCCGGTCGGTTGCATTCCGACGGCCGACGTGATCGCGCTCGCCACGCTGTTGCCCGACCCGGCCGGGCTAGTCGCCATGATGCGACAGTGCGTACCCATCGGGTCGACGGTGGCGTCGGCCAATGCCCAACTGCTTCGGTCGGCGGTGCGCAGCCAGTTCTGCCAACCCACGAGGACCTGCGCGAACGACTGCGGCGGGAAATTGAGGTTGACCACGTCGACGTCGCCGGTGGGGAAGGTGGCGAAGGTCAGCGAGGTGGTCACCCCGAAGTTGCCGCCACCGCCGCCTTGCAGCGCCCAGAACAGGTCGGGCTGGCTAGCCGCAGAAGCGGTGACCGCCTGGCCGCCGGGCAGGACCACGGTTGCCGACCTCAGTGCGTCACACATCAGGCCCGCGTGCCGGGAATGGGCGCCCAACCCGCCCCCCAGAGCGTGCCCCGAGGCGCCGACCGAGGGACAGGTACCCGTCGGGATGCCCCGTCCGGCTGCCGCCAGCGCTTGGTGCATTGCGTACAAACTGGTCGCGGGCGTAACGGTGACCTGCCCGGTGCCGGCGTCGTAATTGATGTCCCCGGGTAGCTGGCGCAGGTCGAGCACCATGGTTCCGTTGGCCGTGGACGCCCCCACATAGGAGTGCCCACCACTGCGCGGAGCGACCTTGAGGTTATTGGCAGCAGCGAATGTCATCGCCTTTTGCACGTCCGCCGGTGATGTCGGGACGACGACCGCCGCAGGCGTCAGACCGTTGTAGTTGGTGTTGAAAACCTGTTTGGCGGAGCCGAATTGGGGATTGTCCGGCCGCAACACCTGCCCGCCGATAGCGCCAGAAAGACCGTCCCAGCCGGAAGTCCTCGGATCGGCGCCGGCTCGGCCCGATACGGCTCGTACCGATCCGGCGATCGCGCCGGCGGCTAACGCTCCGACGGCACCCCGCAGAAACGTCTGGCGCGAGATCTCATGCGTCAAAGTCGGGCCCCCGCGATTGCGTCACGTCCCGCATTGTCGATCACGGAAACCGCGGTGCCGCACGACGTGTCGCGAGATAACTGAAACGTGCGCGAACCTTGACCTCACCGTGTTGTGAACGTGACCGCGATAAACCAGGGTTGCTAACCGGAACGCTTGAGTGCTGCGGTTGCACTCCCACCAATGAGGAGCAAGGCATGGCGACGCTCGCGATCACCCGCAACTGGATGTGGCGTTTGAACAACCAACCACTGACCGTTCAGTTGCTGCTGTGCGCCGGTTGTCTGATCACCGCGGCCACAGTTTCTTCGGCGCCGGTAGGGGCGGACCCGCACGACGACGACTTCATCGACGCACTGAGCCACGCCGGCATCGAGTATGGCGAACCGGGAAACGCGATGTCCGTGGGCCAGTCGATCTGCCCGATGCTCGCCCAACCGGGCGGCAGCTTCGCCGCTGTCGCGTCGGGCGTCTCCCACCGGGGCATGTCACCGCAGATGGCCCAGATGTTCACCACCATCGCCATCCAGACCTACTGCCCAGAGGAGATGGGAAACATCCTCGGCGGCAACGTATCTGGCCTGCAGCAGGTCCCGGGGATGCCGGGGATGATCCCAGGAATCTAACGGGTACCCAGCGGGTCGATCGTCCAAGCGATATAGACCATTCCTGCCGCGACCAACGCCATCGTGGTGAAGTCAATTCCCTTGCTGCGCAGCACCAGAAGCCCGGCACGGTCTTCGGTGAGCGCTAGCCGAAGCACCGCGGCGACGCCGACGCCGATGCCAATCAACAGCGCGCCGCGGCGCCAGAAGTTTGCCGCCGCAAGCGCGAACGCCACGGCGAAGATCAACACGACCGTCACGATCGGCCATTGCGCGCGGAACACCTGGCGCAAACTCATTGCCCTTCGGCCAATTCGACGACGTTGGTCAACAGGAATGCGCGGGTCAGCGGGCCGACGCCACCCGGATTCGGCGAAACCTGACCGGCGACGTCCCACACACCCGGGTGCACGTCACCGACCAGCCCGTCGGCGGTACGGCTGACACCGACATCGACGACCGCGGCGCCGGGACGCACCATGTCCGCGGTGAGCATGTGCGGGACGCCGACGGCCGCCACGATGATGTCCGCCTGCCTGGTCAACGCGGGCAGATCACGAGTTCCGGTGTGGCACAGGGTCGCAGTGGCGTTCTCCGAGCGTCGCGTCAGTATCAGGCCGAGTGGACGGCCGACGGTGACACCACGACCGATGACCACGACGTGCGCGCCGGCGATCTCGACGTCGAAGCGCCGCAACAGGTGGACGATGCCGCGCGCGGTGCACGGCAACGGCGCCGGGGTGCCCAGCACCAGCCGGCCCAGGTTGGTCGGATGCAACCCGTCGGCATCCTTGTCCGGGTCGACACGCTCCAGCGCGGCGTTCTCGTCTAGCTGCTTCGGCAGCGGCAATTGCACGATGTAGCCGGTGCACTCGGGGTTGGCGTTGAGTTCGTCGATGGTCTCGTTGAGCTTCGCCTGGCTGATATCGGCGGGCAGGTCACGACGCAGCGAGGTGATGCCAACCTTGGCGCAGTCGGCATGCTTTCCGCGGACGTAGGCCTGCGACCCCGGGTCGTCGCCGACCAGGATGGTGCCCAATCCGGGAGTGCGGCCCGCTGCGGTCAGCGCGGCCACCCGCTGCTTCAGGTCAACGAAGATCTCGTCGCGCGTGATTTTGCCGTCCAACCTGATCGCACCCACGCCCCACAGTCTGGCATGCCCGACGCGCTAGCCGATTGACGGCGATCCGCCGCGTTCGGCTTCGCCGCACTTGCGATCGCCGCGGTAGCCGATTGATGGCGACCCGCTGCGTTCGGCTTCGCCGCACTTGCGATCGCCGCGGTAGCCAATTGATGGCGACCCGCTGCGTTCGGCTT
>NZ_JBAPPI010000782.1:0-3250 GCF_049280035.1 Mycobacterium sp.
GGACCTGGCTCGCCGCGGGCGCCGCGGGCGGTGGGCGCGCGGTCACACCTCTGGTCTATGAGCCGGTGCCGGAATGGATTACCGGGATGGCCGTCGCCGCCTCGGCGTGATCACGTCGTTCCACACCGGCCGTCAACTTTGATCTGACATTGAGGTCATTAATTCTAGGAGTGAGCCCAAATTGACCGATGCGCCACTGGCTGGCATCACCGTAGTGAGCCTCGAACACGCAGTCGCGGCGCCCTACGCCACACGCCAGCTCGCCGACCTCGGCGCGCGGGTGGTGAAGGTCGAGCGGCCGCAGGGCGGCGATTTCGCCCGCGGCTACGACCGCGCGGTGCACGGCGAGTCGAGCTACTTCGTCTGGCTCAACCGTGGCAAGGAGTCGTTGACGGTGGACTTCAAGCAACCCGAGGGCAGACTCATCGTGCAGCGTCTGCTGGAGGGCGCCGACGTGCTGGTGCAGAATTTGGCGCCGGGTGCCGCGGCTCGGCTGGGATTGGACGCCGAATCGGTGGCCCGCGCGCACCCGCAGACCATCACGGCGACCATCAGCGGATACGGACAGGACGGCCCCTGGCGTGACCGCAAGGCTTACGACCTACTGGTACAAGCCGAGGCTGGATTGTTGTCGGTGACCGGTTCGCCAGCCGAGGTGGCGCGCACCGGTGTATCGATCGCCGATATCGCCGCCGGCACGTTCGCCTTCTCCGGAATCCTCACCGCGCTTTACACCCGCGCCACGACCGGTGCGGTGCGGCCGGTGTCGGTGTCGTTGTTCGACGCTTTGGTCGAATGGATGTCCCAACCGCTCTACTACGGCCGGTATGGCGGAACGGCGCCGCCACGCACGGGTGCGCGGCATCCGACGATCGCCCCGTACGGCCCAGTAACCGCGGGCGACGGAGGCACGGTGTTGCTCGCGGTGCAGAACCCAGCCGAATGGCAACGGCTCTGCGAGATCGTCTTGGACAGAACGGATCTCGTCGCCGACCCGAGGTTCGCGACAAACCCGCATCGAGTAGCGCACCGCGACGAGTTGGAGGCGATCATCACCTCCGTGGCGGCGCGGCTGAGCGCAGAGGAACTCGAAGAGCGCCTGCAGAGCGCGGGCGTGGCCCACGCACGCATGAACGGTGTTGACCAGTTGTGGCTGCATCCGGTACTCGTCGGCCGGGATCGGTGGCACGAAATTCAGACGCCCGGCGGTCCGGCCGCCGCGCTGCCGCCGCCCGCCGGCCTGGCCGGCGTCGATCCGGTGATTGGCGACGTGCCCGCGCTGGGCGAGCACAACCGAAAGATATTGTGCGAGTTGGGATATTCGGCGCCAGCGATCGATGATCTCATCGCCGCCGGCGTCACGACCGCTTAGCGCACGACCCGACTACTTCATGCGCCCGAAGAAGCCGCGATTGATACAGGTCATCAACACGTCGATGAGATCGTCGTCGTCAATCGGTTCGGGCAGATCGAGAGCCGCCTGCGGTACCCGGGTGACGAGCGCACGCAGGATCAGCGCCGCGACCACCGGGTCGAACGGATACCGACCCGGTCCGCGAATCAGCATCCTGGCCGCACCGATGTCCATCTGCACCTGACCGTTCTCCCCGATGCTCACGATGGTGGGATCGTCGGTGGCGCCCTCGGCCCACGCCTCGATGCAACCCGAATAACGGTCATAAAACTCGACGTAGGTGCCCAGCCACTGCCGCAGCGTCGACTTCTTGGCCACCGGATCGACGTGGGCGATCCGCTCGGCGAATGCCATTCCGGCCCCGTAGATCTCGGCGGCCACGGCGGCGAGCAGATCCTGCTTATCGCTGAAGTACTTGTAGAACGTGCCCCGCGCCACGTTGGCCGCCTCGACGATGTCATCGACACTGGTGCTGCGATAGCCGCGGGCACGGAACTGGGCGGCGCCGGCCTCGGCCAAAGCATTCACGGTATTGACGGCGCGCTTACTGAGGCTGGCGGTGCGCTCGCTGATAGAAAGCCCCTCGACGTCCGGGGCCGGAGGCACCTCGAGGGCGTCCACGTCAGCCGCCGGGTCGGTGCTGGCGTGCAGGCGCAACGACGTCAACACCGATGGCGGGGTGTCGGGGAACAACATCAGCTGCAGGAATACCGACAGCGTGTCGACGGCGTCTTTGGCGCTACGGCAGTAGGCGCGGTCGGTGTGCACGAACAGATTGATGCGGTGCACCAGCGCGGTCATCGTCATGGCCGCGACCTCCGGGTCCAGGCCCTTCAGGCCCGAGGCGGCGAGCCGCTCAGCGACGCGGTGGTTGTAACTGCGCACGAACCGGGTAATTTCGGGACGCACCTTGGTGTCCGACGAGGCGATCGCCGTCCACTGCACGAACATCGTGGAGTACTTGTCGAATACCCAGCTCCACTCGCCCAGCCACCAGTTCAGATTGTCGAAGCCCACCTCGTCCGCCCCGAGGGGACCGATGCGCCGCGCCACCCGAAACAACGCGCTGCCGCATTCGTTGAGCAGCTCCAGGAAGATCTCGTCCTTGCCCTTGAAGTACTGGTACAGGGTGGCCCGGGAGACCCCGGCTGCTTTGGCTATCGCGTCGACCGATGTGTCGAAGTACCCGACCCGGCCGAACAGCTCCAACGAAACCTCGGCGATCCGGCCCCGGGTGCTGGCACCGCGAGCGCCCACGGCGGGACTGGACGGGCCGTAGCTGGCCCTGCGGACGATCGAGGCTTCGGACATCGTCTTTCCAGCCTATGGCCGATCCGGGCTACCCGCGTCGCGCCCAGCGGCGTTTCGCGGGACGAGGAACTCCGCGGTGCCGGTGATCGCGACCCCGCCTGTCTGCCGGGTGGCAGTCAACTCCACGCTCACCCGGTCGGCGTCGAACTCCGCCGATACCGCGGTAATGATGCCCGAACAGGTCAACACGTCGCCCGGCCAGACCTGCTCGCGGAAGCGGACACCGAAGCGGCGCACGCCGCCCGCGCTCAGCCAGTCGGTGGCGAACCCGGCCAGCAGCGCCGCGGAGAACATGCCTTGTGCGAACACCGAAGGGTAGCCCGCGGACTGCGCGAGCTGATCGTCGTAATGCATGGGGTTGAGGTCGCCGGACGCGCCGGCGTAGCGGACGAACATCTGCCTGGTCAGTGGCCCGAACTCACGGGCCGAAGCTTGCACGCCCACGCTCAATGCGGTGGTCGCCGTCAGCTGCGCCCCTGCGCCTTCGCCGGGGCTCATCGCGGAGCCGTCTCGATGAAGGTGGCC
>NZ_JBAPPI010000783.1:0-9717 GCF_049280035.1 Mycobacterium sp.
ACGGAACTTCGCTGCGACCGGGTTAATGGAGTGATGATCCGGACAGCGAGACTCTTCGTATCGTTTGATCTAATTAGAACACGTTGCAGGATGATCTGCATCACAAAGGCTCTGACCTGGCGAAACTACTAACATTTGTCTAATTTAGCCGTTCTTTGACACTCCGAACTTGTTCTAGTTACGATGATCCGGCTCACGCGGAGCGCCGTCGGCTGAGAAACCAGCTGAGGCGCCGCCAATCGGGGACGCAGAGGCTTCGCTGAAGAACTTGCAGACACCCGCGCGAGAAGGGAACCAGGTTGTTCGAACAGCTCGCGGTCCCGGCCCGGGCCGTGGGCGGATTCGTAGAAATGGCGCTGGAGACCTTTCGCGCGATGTTTCGTCGACCCTTTCAGTTCCGCGAGTTCCTCGACCAGACCTGGATGATCGCCCGGGTCTCGCTGGTCCCGACCCTGCTGGTCGCCATCCCGTTCACGGTCCTGGTGGCATTCACGCTCAACATTCTCCTTCGCGAGATCGGCGCCGCCGACCTGTCCGGGGCGGGTACCGCATTCGGCACCATCACCCAGCTCGGACCCGTCGTCACCGTGTTGGTGGTGGCCGGAGCGGGCGCCACCGCGATCTGCGCCGATCTGGGCGCCCGCACCATTCGTGAGGAAATCGATGCGATGCGGGTGCTGGGCATCGATCCGATCCAGCGCCTGGTGGTGCCCCGGGTGCTGGCGTCGACGTTCGTCGCACTGCTGTTGAACGGATTGGTCTCGGCGATCGGTATCGCCGGCGGCTACGTGTTCTCCGTGCTGCTGCAGGGCGTCAACCCGGGTGCGTTTGTCAACGGGCTGACCGTGCTCACCCACCTCGGCGAGCTGGTGCTCTCGGAAATTAAGGCGGTGTTGTTCGGCGTCGTCGCCGGCCTGGTCGGGTGCTACCGGGGCCTGACCGTCAAGGGTGGACCAAAGGGCGTGGGAGTGGCCGTCAACGAGACGGTGGTGTACGCGTTCATCTGCCTGTTCGTGATCAACGTGATCATGACGGCAATCGGCGTTCGAGTGCTGGCCCGGTGACCGCATGAGCTACGACGCCTCGATACGCATCCGCCGCTTTTTCTCCCGGTTCGCCGGGCCAGTCGACAATTTCGGCGAGCAGGCGCTGTTCTACGGCGAATCGATGCGCTACATCCCAAACGCGCTCACCCGCTACCGGAAAGAGACGATCCGGCTGATCGCCGAGATGACAATGGGCACTGGCGCGTTGGTCCTGATCGGCGGAACAGTCGGTGTCGCAGCGTTTTTGACGCTGGCGTCTGGCGGTGTGATCGCGGTACAGGGTTACGAATCGTTGGGCAACATCGGCATCGAGGCGTTGACCGGATTCCTGTCGGCGTTTCTCAATGTCCGTATCGTGGCCCCGGTGGTGGCGGGTATCGCGCTGGCCGCCACCATCGGCGCCGGTACCACCGCCCAGCTGGGGGCAATGCGGGTCGCCGAGGAAATCGACGCCGTCGAGGCGATGGCCGTGCACTCGGTGTCCTACCTGGTTTCCACCCGGCTGATCGCCGGACTGATCGCGATCGTCCCGCTGTATTCACTGGCGGTGCTGGCCTCGTTTTTCGCCGCACGGTTCACCACGGTGTACATCAACGGCCAGTCGGCCGGCTTGTATGACCACTACTTCAACACGTTTCTGATACCCACCGATCTGCTGTGGTCGTTCCTACAAGCGATCGTGATGTCGATTGGGGTGATGCTGATCCATACGTACTACGGCTACAACGCTTCCGGCGGTCCGGTGGGTGTCGGTCTGGCGGTCGGCCAGGCGGTCCGGACATCGCTGATCGTCGTCGTCGTTATTACTTTGTTCATCTCGCTGGCCGTCTACGGCGCGTCCGGTAACTTCAACCTTTCGGGGTGAGCCCGGTGACGATGCAGAGCGCGCAGCGCGATGAAGAGGAACCGGGCAATTAGGAGAAGGGGGACGATTGGCAAGCACCGGCGCACGACGCACACATGTCAGGCTGGCAGCGGCGCTGCTGGCCTCTCTGTTGACGGCGTTTGCGGTGCTGACCTACCTCTCCTACACCGCGTTTTTCTCCTCGATCGACACCGTCACCCTCACCGCGCCGCGCGCCGGGCTGGAGATGGACCGCGGTAACAAGGTCAAGTACCGCGGCATTCAGATCGGCAAGGTCGACAACATCAGTTACGCAGGCGATCAGGCGCAGCTGACATTGGCGATCGACAGTGGCGAGCTGCGCTACATTCCGGCCAACGCGGCGGTCCACATCGCCAGCAACACGATTTTCGGCGCCAAGTCGGTGGAGTTCATTCCGCCCAAATCACCGTTGGCGACGTCGCTTAGCCCTGGCGCCCACCTGGCAACCTCGGCGGTTTCGCTGGAAGTCAACACGCTGTTTCAGTCGCTCACCGACTTGCTGCACAAGATCGACCCCGTCGAACTCAATGGGACGTTGAGCGCGCTCGCGGAAGGATTGCGAGGACACGGCAACGACCTGGGCGACCTGCTGTCAGGGCTGAATACCCTGACGCAGCAACTAAATCCGCAACTGCCGACCTTGCAGCAGGATTTCCGCAAGACGTCCGCGGTGGCCAACATCTACGCCGCCGCGGCACCCGATCTGGTCACCGTGTTCAACAACACGCCGACGATCGCCAGGACGGTCGTGGACCAGCAGAGCAACCTGAATCGCAGCCTGCTGGCGGCGATTGGCTTGTCCAACAACGCCTATGACACATTGGCGCCGGCCGAGCAGGATCTGATCGACGCCCTCAAACGGCTGCGCGCCCCGCTGAAGGTTGCCGGCGACTACTCGCCGGAATTCGGCTGCCTGTTCGCCGGTATCGCGCGGGGTCTCCAGGAATTCGCGCCCGTGTTGGGTGTCAAAAGAGCGGGCCTGTTCACCTCGTCGAGTTTCATCTTGGGCGCGCCTTCGTACACGTACCCGGAGAGCCTGCCAATCGTCAACGCCTCCGGCGGGCCGAACTGCCGCGGGCTGCCTGACATACCCACCAAGCAGACCGGCGGGTCCTGGTTCCGCGCGCCGTTCCTCGTCACCGACAATGCAAACATCCCGTACGAGCCGTTCACTGAGATGCAGGTGGAAGCACCGTCGACGCTGCAGTGGCTGTTCCACGGCTCGTTTGCCGAACGGGACGATTTCTGATGGCCGACGGCTACGCGTCGCACCGCTCGATGATGGTGAAGGTCGGCATCTTCACCATCACCATGCTCCTGGTGGCTGTCGGCCTGGTGGTGATATTCGGGGAGTTCCGCTTCGGTCCGTCAAACACGTACCACGCCAACTTCATTGACGCGACGCGGTTGAAGGGCGGCCAGAAGGTCCGCATCGCCGGGGTGCCGGTGGGTTCGGTCAAGGACGTCAAGCTCAACCCGAACAACACGGTCGACGTGGCTTTCACAGTAGACAAGCGCTACACGCTGTACTCGTCGACGCGGGCGGTGATTCGCTACGAGAACCTCGTCGGTGACCGCTTCCTCGAAATCACCTCAGGCCCGGGCGAACTGCGCAAGCTGCGGCCGGGGGCGACCATCGATCAGTCGCACACCCAGCCGGCATTGGATCTCGACGCGTTGCTCGGTGGCCTGCGGCCCGTGCTCAAGGGCTTGGACGCCAACAAGATCAACACGGTCAGCAGCTACGTGATCGAGTTGCTGCAGGGCCAGGGCGGTGCGTTGTCCAACCTGCTGGCCGACACCAACGCTTTCGGGTCGACGCTGGGTGCCCGCGACCAGGTGATCGGCGATGCGATCAACAACCTCAAGGCTGTGTTGAGCACCGTTGACGCCAAGGGAGCGCAGTTCTCGGCCAGCGTCGATGAGCTGCAGAAGCTGATCACCGGGTTGGCGCAGGGCCGCGACGCGGTGGCCGGCGCCATCGGACCGCTGGCGTCGACGACGTCGGACCTAACCGAGTTTCTGAAGCGCGGACGCCGGCCGTTGCAGGGCAACATCGAGAACGTCCGACCACTGAGCACCGAGATCGCCGATCGTCTGCCCGAGGTCAACAACGACATCGAGCAGCTCGGCGAGGACTATCTGCGGCTGTCCGCGCTTGGCGCCTACGGTGCCTACTTCAACATCTACTTCTGCGCGGTGTCGCTGAAGATCAACGGGCCTGCCGGTAGCGACATCCAGATCGGCATGGGCGGCCAGCCGGATCCGAGCAAGGGGAGGTGCGCTTTTGCCAAGTAAGGCAGATGGCCCTGACCCACTCCGCACCGGCATCTTTGGCGTAACCCTGGTGTTCTGCGTCATATTGGTGGCTTTCGGCTACACCAGTTTGCCGTTCTGGCCGCAGGGCCGGGCTTACACCGCCTACTTCAGCGACGCCGGCGGGATCACTCCCGGAAACGACGTCTACGTGTCGGGGATCAAGGTCGGCAAGGTGCAATCACTCGGATTGGCCGGAGACAGCGCCAAAGTCACCTTTACCATCGATCGCCACGTCACCGTCGGCAACCAATCACTGGCCGCGATTCGCACCGAAACCATCCTCGGTCAGCGGTCGATCGCGGTGACCCCGGCGGGAACTGGTAGCGCGACCACGATCCCGTTGAGCCGCACCATGACGCCGTACACCCTCGGCTCTGCGCTCGAGGATCTGGGCGGCAACGCCGGCGATTTGGACAAGGCCCAGTTCGAGAAGTCACTACAGGTTCTGACCGATGCGCTGGACGACGCCACCCCGCAGCTGCGTGGCGCGCTGGACGGCGTGACCTCGCTGTCGCGTACGTTGAACCGCCGCGATGAGGCGTTGGAAAGTCTGCTGGCACATGCTAAGTCGGTGACAGCAGTGCTCTCCGAGCGGGCCGGGCAGGTCAACAAACTGATCGTCGATGGTAATCAATTGTTCGGTGCACTGGATGCGCGCCGGGCTGCGCTCGCGGAGCTGATCGGCGGCATCGACGATGTCTCTCAACAGCTTTCCGGCTTCGTAGCCGATAACCGCAAGGAATTCGGCCCGGCACTGAGCAAGCTCAACACCGTGCTGGACGATCTCAACGAGCGCCGCGACTACATCAGCGAGGCGCTGAAACGTCTGCCCCCGTACGCGACCACCCTCGGCGAGGTGGTCGGCTCCGGACCGGGGTTCAATGTGAATGTCTACGGCGTGGTGCCGTCTCCGATCGTCGGGATGATGTTCGATGCCGTCTTCCAGCCCGGCAAGCTCCCGAACAGCTTCGCGGATTATCTGCGCGGGCTGGTGCAGGAGCGCTGGCGGATCAGGCCGCAGTCGCCATGACCGTGTTCTCTGCGATCAAGGAACGTCGCCGCGGCACGCGGCTGGCGCTGGCAATGCTGCTTGCCGTTTTTCTCGCGGTGGGTGCGTATTTGGTGTGGCCCGCGCGGACCGGTAACAAGATCGTCGGCTACTTCACCTCAGCGGTCGGCCTGTATCCCGGGGATCAGATCCGGATTCTCGGCGTGCCGGTGGGCAAGATCGACTCGATCGAGCCGCGCGCAGAAGACGTCAAGATCACCATGTCAGTGGACCGCGATGTCAGAATTCCCCAGGACGCCAAGGCGGTCATTATGGCGCCCAACCTGGTTGCGGCGCGTTACGTCCAGCTCGCCCCCGCGTACACCGGCGGACCAGCGATGCCTGCCGGGGCCAGTATCGAGCTGTCACGCACCGCGGTGCCGGTGGAATGGGACGAGGTCAAAGAGGCACTGAGGGATCTGGCCAAGCAGCTGAGTCCGGCAGCCGGACAGCTGCAGGGACCGCTGGGCAAAGTGATCAACCAGGCCGCCGACACGTTCAATGGCAACGGCGAGTCATTCCACAACGCGCTCCGCGAGCTCTCGCAGGTTGCCGGTCGACTGGGGGATTCACGTGGCGACATCTTCGGCACGGTGAAGAACCTGCAGGTGTTGGTCGGTGCGCTGTCATCCAGCAACGAACAGATCGTCTCGTTCGCCGGACACGTGGCATCGGTTTCGCAGGTGCTCGCCGACAGCTCGACGCATCTGGATCACACCCTGGGAACTCTCAACCAGGCGCTTGTCGACGTGAAAGGGTTTCTGCAGCAGAACAATTCGACACTGATCGGGACGGTCGACAAACTCAACGACCTGACCAAGGTGCTGAGCGATCAGAGCGAGGACATCGAACAGGTGCTGCACGTGGCAGGCCCCGGCATCGCCAACTTCTACAACATCTACGACCCCGCTCAGGGCACGTTGAACGGCCTGATCTCGATTCCTGAATTCTCCAACCCCGTCCAATTCATCTGCGGCGGCTCGTTCGATACCGCGGCCGGACTGTCCGGACCGGAGTACTACAAGCGCGCCGAGATCTGTCGGGAGCGGTTGGGGCCGCCGCTGCGCCGGCTGACGTTCAATTATCCGCCGATCATGTTCCACCCGATCAACTCGATCACCGCGTATAAGGGTCAGGTCATCTATGACACGCCGGCCACCCAAGCCAAGGCGCAGACGCCGATTCCTGACCTGAAATGGGTCCCGGCACCCGGAGTTCACCCGCCCAGCGCGACCGACCTGCAGGCCCTGTTGGTTCCGCAGGCCGCGCCGAACCGTGCCCCGCCCGCCGTGCCTCCTGCCCTTGCGTCCCCGACGGTGCCATTCGGTCCGCGGCCAGGTCCGCCTCCGGCCGTATTGGCACCATCCGCTCCGCTGCCGGCGGAGCAGGGGGCCGGACGATGAGCCGGATCTGGCTGCGCGGCAGTGCACTAGTAGCCGGAAGCGTCCTGCTCGCGGGCTGCCAGTTCGGCGGATTGAACTCGGTCGCGCTGCCCGGGACCGCCGGCCACGGCCCCGGTTCCTACTCGATCACCGTCGATTTGGCCGATGTGGCAACACTGCCGCAGAACTCGCCTGTCATGGTCGACGACGTCACCGTCGGCAGCGTCTCGGGAATCGCTGCGAGGCAACGTCCGGACGGGAGCTTCTTTGCCGCAGTCAAATTGGCACTGGACCGCAACGTGAAATTGCCGGCGAATTCGATTGCCCGGGTGGCGCAGACCTCGCTGCTCGGCTCCCAGCACGTCGAACTGGCCGCCCCGACAAACCAGGCGCCGGTGGGCCGGCTGGCCGATGGGTCCACCATTCAGGAGTCTCGTACCAGTCGTTACCCCACCACCGAGGAAGTGCTCTCCGCGCTCGGCGTGGTGGTCAACAAAGGCAATCTCGGTGCACTGCAAGAGATCACCGACGAGACCTACCAGGCGGTGGCGGGCCGGGAGAGTCAGTTCGTCAACCTGGTACCGCGGCTTGCGGAGCTGACCGCGGGATTGAACAAGCAAGTCAACGACATCATCGCGGCCATCGATGGTTTAGACCGGTTCTCGGCGATCCTGGCCAGCAACAAGGACAGTCTCGGGCAGGCGCTGGAGTCGCTGCCGGGGGCGCTGTTGGTGCTCAACAAGAACCGGGACAACATCGTCGAGGCGTTTGCCGCGCTCAAGAAGGTGGCGACCGTCGCGTCGCACGTGCTCGCGCAAACCAAGGTCGACTTTGCCGAGGATCTCAAAAGCCTGTACTCGGCCACCAAGGCGCTGGCCGACAACCGCAAGAACTTCATCTCGTCACTGCAGATATTACTGACGTTCCCGTTCCCGAACTTCGGTATCAAGCAGGCGGTGCGTGGTGACTACCTCAACGTCTTCACCACATTCGACCTCACCGTGCGCCGGCTCGGTGAGACGTTCTTCACCACATCGTGGCCGCTCGACCCGAACATGCTGCACATGAAGGACATTCTGAACCCGCCGGACTTCCTGCTCGGGGAGATGGCCAACCTGTCCGGACAGGCTGCCGATCCGTTCAAGATTCCGCCAGGCACGCCGGCAGGGAATAACTGATGCTGGACCGCTTAACGAAAGCCCAACTGGCCATCTTCGGTGTGGTCACGGTGATCACCGTTGTGATCATGGCGATCTTCTACCTGCGGCTGCCGGCCGCACTGGGCATCGGCACCTATCGGGTGACCGCCGACTTCGTCGCCGGCCGAGGACTTTACAAGAACGCGAACGTCACCTACCGCGGCGTCGAGGTCGGGCGGGTGGAGTCGGTCGGGCTCAACTCGCATGGCGTCGACGCGGTCATGCGGCTGAACAGCGGCACCGGGGTGCCGTCGAACGTCACCGCCACCGTGAAGAGCGTGTCGGCCATTGGCGAGCAGTACGTCGACCTGGTGCCGCCGGATCGTCCGACAACGACCAAGCTGCACAACGGATCTCGCATAGATCGAGACAACACCCGGATCGGCGTTGACATCGCCACGCTGCTGCATCAGTCCGAGACACTGGTCAACAGCGTCGCCGACACCCGGCTGCGTGAACTGCTGCACGAAACCTTCACCGCGTTCAACGGATCCGGTCCGGAGTTGGCCCGGCTGATCGAATCGGCCCGGTTGTTGGTGGACGAGGCCAACGCCACGTATCCACAGACCTCGCAGTTGATCGATCAGGTGGGCCCATTCCTGCAAGCCCAGATCCGCTCCGGCGACGACATCAAGTCGCTGTCCAACGGACTGGCGAGGTTCACTTCCGAAGTGCGGCAAGCCGACCCGCAGCTGCGCAACTTGTTGGCTGTGGTCCCGCCCGTCGCCGACGAGGCCAATACCGCGTTCACCGGTATCCGCCCGTCGTTCCCGATGCTGGCGGCCAACCTGGCGAATCTTGGCCGGGTCGGCGTCATCTACCACAAATCGATCGAGCAGCTGTTGGTGGTGTTGCCGGCCCTGTTCGCCGCGCTCATCACCGCAGCCAACGGTGAGCCCCTCGATGAGGGCGCCAAGCTGGACTTCAAGATCAACATCGACCCGCCGCCGTGCAACACCGGATTCATCCCGCCGCCGTTGATCCGGACCCCGGCCGACGAGACGCTGCGCGAAATCCCGACCGACATGTACTGCAAGACCGCCCAGAATGACGGGGCGACCGTGCGCGGGGCGCGCAACTACCCCTGCCAAGAGTTTCCGGGCAAGCGGGCACCGACCGTAGCGCTGTGCCGCGACCCGAAAGGATATGTGCCGACCGGTACCAACCCGTGGCGCGGACCGCCGATCCCGTACGGCACGCCGGTGACCAACGGGCTGAACATCTTGCCGCCCAACAAGTACCCGTTCATCCCGCCGGGAGCCGACCCCGATCCGGGTACACCGATAGCGGGACCGCTTCCGCCGGGCGTGGTGCCGGGACCCGGTCCGGCGCCCAATCAGCCGTTCCCGGTCCCGCCGCCGCCCAACACCGGTGGCACCGACGGCCGGCAGGCGTGGATACCTCCCGCGCCGTACCCGCCGCAGCCGCCGGCTTTGCCGTTCCCGAAGGCGGTTCCAGCGCCCCCGCCACCGGAAGGTCTCTCACCGCCGGCGCCATACCCGCCGCCGGAAAAGCCGTGGGGCCCGCCACCCGGCCCGGTGCCGCAGGCGAACGGTACGGCCTATAGCACCTACGACCAGAGCACGGGAGTTTTTCAGGACCCCGCAGGAAGCACTGGTATCTTCGCGCCCGGCAGAGTATCGAGCGCTGAGAACTGGGTGGACCTGATGCGCGATCCGAGGCAGTTGTGACCGAGGCGGAGTCGATCGCAAGCGCGGCGGAGCCGGGCGCAGCGGGTCGGCGACCGACAAGCCCGGAGTCGGCGACGCGGCCTGTGAGACGGCGGGCTTCGCGCGCAGCCGGCCCGACCGGCGGAGAGGCAGCGTCCACCACGGTC
>NZ_JBAPPI010000784.1:0-2742 GCF_049280035.1 Mycobacterium sp.
TTGCGGCGCGTCGGCGTCAACGGCGACCAGCGAGTCGCCACGTTCATGTGGAACAACGCCGAACATCTGGCGGCGTATCTGGCCGTGCCGGCGATGGGCGCGGTGCTGCACACGCTCAACATCCGGCTCTTTCCCGAGCAGATCGTGCACGTGGCCAACGAGGCCGAAGACCAAGTCGTGTTGGTCGATTTGTCGCTGGCCAAATTGCTCGCGCCGGTCCTGGCCGAACTCGACACCGTACACACCGTGATCGCGGTCGGCGAGGGTGACCTGGCGGCCCTGGAGGAATCGGGCAAGACAGTGCTGCGCTACGCCGACGTGGTGGCCGGCGAGTCGACCGAGTTCGACTGGCCGGACATCGACGAGAACTGCGCGGCCGCGATGTGTTACACCAGCGGTACCACCGGAAACCCCAAAGGCGTTGTCTACAGCCACCGTTCGAGCTATCTACACACGATGGCGACCTGTACCAGCAACGGCATTGGGGTCGGTTCGAGCGATTGCGTGCTGCCGATCGTGCCAATGTTCCATGCCAACGCCTGGGGCCTACCGTATGCGGCGCTGATGGCGGGGGCCGACTTGGTGCTGCCGGATTGCCATCTGGACGCCAGGTCGCTGATCGACATGATCGAGAAGTTGCGACCCACCGTCGCCGGTGCCGTGCCGACCATCTGGAACGACGTCATGCACTGCCTGGAAAAGGATCCTGGCCACGACGTGTCGTCGCTGCGACTGGTGGCCTGCGGCGGCTCGGCGGTGCCGGTGTCGCTGATGCGCACCTTCGAGGACAAGCACGGCGTCCAGATCCGCCAGCTGTGGGGCATGACCGAAACCTCGCCGATGGCCACCATGGCCTGGCCGCCGCCGGGCACCCCGGAGGAGGAGCACTGGACGTTCCGTGCGACCCAGGGCCAGCCGATATGCGGCGTGGAAGCCCGGATAGTCGACGACCACGGGCAGGTGCTGCCCAACGACAACAAAGCCGTCGGTGAAGTGGAAGTTCGCGGTCCGTGGATCACCAATTCCTACTACCGGGGATACGACGAGTCGAAGTTCGACTCCGGCTGGCTGCGCACCGGCGACGTGGGTCGCATCGACGAACGAGGCTTCATCACGCTGACCGACCGCGCCAAAGACGTGATCAAGTCTGGCGGGGAATGGATTTCGTCGGTCGAGCTGGAGAACTGTCTGGTCGCACACCCGGACGTGATCGAAGCCGCCGTGGTCGGGGTTCCCGACGAGCGTTGGCAGGAACGGCCGCTTGCCGTCGTCGTCGCCGAAGAAGGCTCCGGCGTCAGCGCCACGGATCTGCGCAACTTCCTGTCCGACAAGGTCGTTCGATGGTGGTTGCCGGAGCGCTGGACCTTTATCGACGAGATTCCCCGTACCAGTGTCGGCAAGTACGATAAGAAGACCATCCGGTCCCGGTACGCCGACGACGTTTATCAGGTCAGCGAAGCGCGAGATTAACGGCGGGGAAGGGAAGCCATGAGCCTCCGGGTCGTTCAATGGGCAACGGGTTCGGTCGGTGTGGCCGCGATCAAAGGCGTGCTCGAGCATCCCGAACTGGAACTCGCCGGTTGCTGGGTACATTCGGATGCCAAGAGCGGCAAGGACGTCGGCGAGATCATGGGCACAACAAAACTGGGCGTGACCGCGACGAATAGTCTCGACGACATTCTCGCGCTCGACGCCGATGCGGTGATCTACGCGCCGTTGCTGCCCAATGCCGATGAAGTCGCGGCACTGCTGCGCTCCGGGAAGAATGTCGTTACTCCGGTCGGCTGGTTCTACCCGGGCGAGCAGGAGGCCGCACCGTTAGAGGTGGCCGCGCAGGCCGGCAACGCGACCTTGCACGGCGCCGGTATCGGGCCCGGTGCAGCAACGGAACTGTTTCCATTGCTGCTGTCGGTGATGTCCACCGGGGTGACTTTCGTTCGCTCCGAGGAGTTTTCCGACCTCCGGACCTACGGCGCACCGGATGTGCTGCGTTATGTGATGGGTTTCGGTGGGACGCCGGATAGCGCGTTAACTGGACCGATGCAGAAAATTCTTGACGGCGGATTCATTCAATCGGTGCGACTGTGCGTCGATCGGTTGGGTTTCGCCGCCGAGCCCGAGATCCGCACCTCGCAGGAGGTTGCGGTCGCGAGCGCGCCGATCGACTCGCCGATCGGGGTGATCGAGCCGGGCCAGGTCGCCGGTCGCCGTTTCCACTGGGAGTCGTTGGTCGGCGATACGGTGGTCGTCCGGATCACCGTGAACTGGTTGATGGGCGAGGAAAACCTCGATCCGCCTTGGTCATTCGGGCCAGCCGGCGAACGCTACGAAATCGAAGTTCGCGGCAACCCGGACGCCTTCATCACGGTCAAGGGCTGGCAGCCGGAAAGCGTGGAGGCCGGCTTGAAAAGCAACCCTGGCATCGTCGCCACCGCGGCGCATTGCGTGAACGCCGTCCCGGCGACCTGCGCGGCCCCGGCCGGCATCCAAAGCTTCTTCGACCTGCCGCTGATAACCGCTCGGGCCGCGCCCGGGCTGTCGCGGTAGCCTGCGGTCATGACAAGCTCCTTGGCTGTCGAACAGTCGCGACTGATACCTGTCGGCCTCGATGAAGCCTTCGCCGGCACCCTGCCGGTGCCGCTGCCGACGATCTTCAGCCACTGGTATGGGCCCATCCCGCCGATCAAAGAAGTCCGGGATCAAATCGGCGCGTGGCATGCGCCAGGGCAGACCCGGGTGGTG
>NZ_JBAPPI010000785.1:0-1892 GCF_049280035.1 Mycobacterium sp.
CCAGAGGTCCGGGATTATGGCTTGCTCGAATCCGCTCTGGCGCGGCCCGGCGCGTCGGTGTTCGGCGCGGATGCCTACCCAGATCTGCACCTCAAGGCCGCCGCCCTACTGCACTCCCTCGCGCGCAACGACGCGCTAGTGGACGGAAACAAACGATTGGCGTGGACAGCCTGTCGGACCTTTCTCGCTATCAACGGACAGTCGATTAGCGCACCCGAGGATGATCGCTTCCGATTCGTCATTCAGGTCGCCACCGGTGCACTGGCCGATCTCGACAAGATCGCCGACCGACTACGGACCTGGAGCTACCCGGAGGGTTGACTACGGGTGACGCTCATGACGGCCCTGGCTACCGGCCATTTGCCTTGTGACGTCATGGATTTCCTCAGTGTTTGGCCCGTGCCCCCGGACATCAGGCGCAGTGCGGTGTCGTACAGCGCCCGGGCATGCAGGACTCCGCCACACCGCCAGCCGATCCGTCCTCCGCGGCGTCGCCCGCCTGACCAGCACGAAGTAGCGCGTTTCACGCCGGGTCTGGCGCAAAACCTAAGTGGCGATCGCGTTCAGCTGCGCGCGGGTATCGTCGTCGAGTTCGATATCGGCGACTGCGAGGTTCTCCTCCAGGTGACCCACTGACGATGTGCCAGGGATCATCACCACGTTCGACGCAACGTTCAGCGTCCATGCCAACGCGATCTGCGCCGGAGTGTGACCGAGTCGGGCGGCCGCCTCGCGC
The DNA here is from genome assembly GCF_049280035.1 of Mycobacterium sp. Classification (GTDB taxonomy): domain Bacteria; phylum Actinomycetota; class Actinomycetes; order Mycobacteriales; family Mycobacteriaceae; genus Mycobacterium. The sequence continues at coordinate 737 of NZ_JBAPPI010000785.1, forward strand.
ACCACTTGGTGTCCGAGCACCTGATCCGGCGGCGCAAACGGCGATCTCAGACTAAAGAACGGGACGAATGCGATGCCGCGCGTCTCGCACTCCCGCAGTACCGGATCCGATGACCGGTTGACGAGACTGAAAGCGTTTTGCACACAAGCGATTTCGGTGTGTTCTAAGGCGTGCAGCAAATGCTCGCGAGTAGTATTGCTCAGCCCGATGCCGCCGATCAATCCCTCATCACGGGCGGCGATCATCACCGAAAGCAATTCGTCGAATCGCTCGTCGGGATGGTCGCTGTCCATCAGCCTCAGATTCACCGCCGCCAGCTGATCGACGCCGAGCGTTCGCAGGTTCGCCTCGATATCCGAGCGGAAATCGGCGGGATCGGCCAGCGGCACCCAGCCACCGGCGTCGTCGCGGCGGGCTCCGACCTTGCTGACCAACGCGAGGTTGGATGGGTACGGATGCAGGGCCTCGCGGATGAGCTCGTTGGAGACATCAGGGCCGTAGAACTGGGCGGTGTCGATGTGGTTGACGCCGAGTTCGACGGCCCTGCGCAGCACGGCGAGCGCTGCATTGCGGTCGCGCGGCGGCCCGAAAGCGCCCGGCCCCGGCAGCTGGATCGCGCCGAAGCCGATCCGCGCGATCGCAAAGCCACCAAGTGGAAAGGAATCCATTCCGGAAGGTTAGCGTCGAGGCATGGACACGTTTCAAGCGCTCCTCGCGCGCCAAGAAGGCGACCAGATCACCGCTACGGTGGAGACCCTCCATCCGGAGGACCTGCCGCCCGGCGACGTGACGATCCGGGTGCTGTATTCCAGCGTCAACTTCAAGGACGCGCTGGCGCTGACGCCCGGCGGCGGCGTGGTGGGCGACTACCCCGTCGTACCGGGCATCGATTTGACCGGCGAGGTTGTCGAGTCGCGGTCACCGGACTTCGCCGTCGGCGACTCCGTCGTCGCGCACGGCTACCAGATCGGCACCGGTCACCACGGCGGCTACGCCGAATACGCCCGGCTGCCCGCTGATCAGGTCGTGCGGCTGGACGGGCTGAGTGCCCACGATGCTGCTGCCATAGGCACCGCCGGCTTCACCGCCGCCATGAGCGTGCGGGCACTCATCGACTGGGGCGTGCAACCCGGCGCCGGAGCGGTCGTGGTGACCG
>NZ_JBAPPI010000786.1:0-2441 GCF_049280035.1 Mycobacterium sp.
GTGGCGCCCCCCGCCGAGACGCGACCGCGGCGACTCAGCCCGAGGATCGCCGCCCGGCCCGCCAATATGGTGGCGGCGTCGATCTCTACACCTAACAATTGGGCTATATCGGCGGCTACCCGGCGGGCTTCGGCCAGCACAGCGGCGCGAGAGAAGTCCGGCTGCCCATCAGCGGGGCCGGTCAGATAGGCCAGCCCGCTGTCGGCCCAGTCCGATGTCGCATCCACGTCACCATTGTGCGCGCCGCCGGTCAGCGGCCTAGAACTGCAGCGCGGTGAAACGCCAGTCCAGCACCTGCCGCGGCTCATCGTGTGAATTGCTGACGGCGTACACCAGCGACCGCAATCCCAGCACGCCGCCGTTGTCGGTCGGTTCGGCAGAATCGACATGTAGCTCGCTGTAGAGGGTGTCACCCTCATAGACCGGAGCGGTGTGGTCACAGGACTGCCAGCCCAGCACCGTGGCCAGATTGGGCACCAGCCGAGTCGCTTGCGCCAACGCCAGCCCGATGGTGTGCCCGCCGTAGACCAGCCGCCGCCCGCCGATGCGCGAATCATGATGAACCGCGGCGATATTCAAAGTCAGACGAGCCAATTCTGGTGCACTGCTGACCACATCCGCACTCCCTCGCAGCACGGTGCCCGCCAGACCGGTATCGAAGTGCGGTCCGGGGACGCGCTGACGGAACACGTCGCCGTCCCACTTGTCGACAGCCGACGGCGGCGGGGCCAGCTCGGCACCGACTTTCGACAGGTCGTCGGCATGATCCGCATCATTCGGGCCGGCATCCGGGCTCAGCGGCAGCATCGCGCAGCGGTAGAAGTCCAGGATCAGCCGATCGACCTGGTCGACGGTGGTCATCCGCAACGCCACGAGCCCGGTGGGCGCCCGGTCCGGCTTGGCCGAGTTCTTCTTCAAGCCCACCACCTCGGTGCGGGTGAACAGGGTGTCACCGATCGCCGGGAATCGATAGAACACCAGCCCGCGGTAGAACAGGTTGGCCTTCACGTGCTGGGTCGCCAGCGTCGACTGGCCGATCGCGACGTCGCAGACCAGGCCGGGGTGGGCCAGCGGCGCGGTCAACCCGGTGACCGCCGCCGACAGCTCGGCGTCCAGCGGCAACCGCAGCCGATCGCCGAGGATGCTCTGATGCACGGCGGCCAGTCCGGGCGTCAGCGTCATCGAGGGCGCGCCCGCGAAGACCTGGCCGGTCTGCAGCTCGTCGAAGTAGGGACCGACGGTCATCGTTGCCGGTTTCTGAGGCATGCCAACATTGCCGTATGGGTATGGGGCTGGGCGACGACGAGGCGATGCTGGTCGAGACGGTGCGTCAGTTCGTCGACAAAGAGGTCAAGCCGACGGTCCGCGAGCGAGAGCATGCCAACGAGTATCCCGAAGCGTGGATCGAGCAGATGAAGCGCATCGGCATCTACGGGCTGGCCATCCAAGAGGAGTACGGCGGCGCGCCGGTGTCGATGCCGTGCTATGTGCTGGTCACCCAGGAGCTGGCGCGCGGCTGGATGAGCCTGGCCGGCGCGATGGGCGGGCACACCGTGGTGGCCAAGCTGCTCACCCTGTTCGGCACCGAGGAGCAGAAGCGGCAGTACCTGCCGCCGATGGCCAGCGGTGAGCTGCGGGCCACGATGGCGCTCACCGAGCCGGGCGGAGGCAGCGATCTGCAGAACATGTCGACCACCGCGCTGCGCGACGGCGACGACCTGGTGGTAAACGGGTCCAAGACCTGGATCAGCAATGCCCGGCGTTCGGGGTTGATCGCGCTACTGTGCAAGACCGATCCGGCCGCCACGCCGCGCCACCAAGGCATCTCGGTGCTGCTGGTGCAGCACGGGCCGGGGTTGACGGTGTCGCGGGATCTGCCCAAGCTGGGCTATAAGGGCGTGGAGACCTGTGAGCTGTCATTCGACGGCTACCGGGTGCCGGCGTCGGCGATTCTCGGCGGCGAAGCGGGCAAGGGTTTTTCGCAGATGATGAAAGGCCTTGAGACCGGGCGCATTCAAGTGGCATCGCGCGCGCTCGGGGTCGCGACCGCGGCGCTGGAGGACGCGCTGGCCTACGCCCAGCAGCGCGAGAGTTTCGGCCAGCCGATCTGGAAGCACCAGTCGGTCGGTAACTACCTGGCCGACATGGCGACCAAACTCACCGCGGCCCGCCAGCTCACCCGTTACGCCGCCGAGCGCTATGACAGCGGCGAGCGCTGCGACATGGAGGCGGGGATGGCCAAGCTGTTCGCCTCCGAAGTCGCAATGGAGATCGCGCTGAACGCGGTACGCATCCACGGCGGCTACGGCTACTCCACCGAATACGATGTCGAGCGCTATTTCCGCGACGCCCCGCTGATGATCGTCGGCGAGGGCACCAACGAAATCCAGCGCAATGTGATCGCCGCACAGCTGGTGTCACGCGGCGGGATCTAGGCGCCG
>NZ_JBAPPI010000787.1:0-1638 GCF_049280035.1 Mycobacterium sp.
GATCAAACGCGTACGATCAGCGCCCCGACCCGGCCCGAGACCGGCCGCGAGCACAGCACCGACGAGTCTGGACCCCGACGCCGCCAAGACGCCGGCGGCGGCCGCCCGGCGACCCTCGGCGGTGGACAGGTCCGCGACGATGTCGGCCTGCTTGATGTCCACCCCGATCACCGTGTGGCCGGCATCGCACAGCTTGTGCGCGACTTTTTGCCCCATGCCTGAGGCCGATCCGGTGACCGCGTAGAGGCCCACGACCGCGTCTCCTTGTCACCTCGCCACGCGTGGGTCCGCGGTGCGCAGTTCGTAGTTTTCGATCTTTGGTTTGTTGAGCATATTGCGATGCCTGGTGGGCGTGAACGGCCACACCTCGGGTAAGCCGTTCTTGCCGAGATACCAGCTGTCGCAACCGCTGGCCCAGGCCGTGTCCGGCATCGCGGCCGCCAATGCCGAGTTGAATTTCTCGGTCGCGGTGGTCGTCGGCTCTACCGTGTCGAATTCGTAGCGCTGCCAGCGACGGACCCAGCTCACGATGTGATTCGCCTGCGATTCAGCGACCGCGGTCAGCGGGAAGTTGCCGACCGGGCTGTGCGGACCGAGCAGCATGAAGAAGTTCGGAAACCCTGGCATCGCAACGGTTTCGAATGCGTGCGGGCCGTCGCGCCAGGCGTCGTCGAGCCGGATTTGGTCGCGGCCGATCACTTGCATCGGCCGCATGTAGGCGTGCGCGTGGTATCCCGTCGCCAGCACGATCACGTCGACCTCGTGGAATCGACCGTCTTGGGTCACGATGCCGCGGGGTTCGACGTGGTCGATGGCGGCGGAGACGAGTTCGACATCGTCGTGCTGGATTGCCCGGTAGAAGCCGCCCGACAGCACCAGCCGCTTGCACATGGGCGCGTAATCCGGGGTCAAGACCGCCCGCAACTGCGGATCCCGCACGGTGCGAAGGTTCGCTCGGCACACGGCGGACACCAGCCGTCGTTGCCATCCCGGTCTGGTCATTGCCGCCGCGAACACTTCGAACGCCACCCAGTATCCGTAGTAGGACAACTTGTCCAGCCAGGGAAACACGCGGTGCAAGAAGCACGTCAGCCGCGGATAGGGCGGGTTCGGTAGTGGGAATACCCACTGTGCAGTGCGCTGGAAGAGGCTCAGCCTGGCGGGGATGCCGGCCAATCGCGTGATGAGCTGGACGCCGGTCGAGTCGGTGCCGATTACCGCGACCTGCCGATCACGCAGTTCGACGCCGTGGTCCCAGCGCGCCGAATGGAACGCCGAACCCGAGAAGGAGTCCAGCCCTCGGATCTCCGGAAGCTTGGGATGGTGCAGGAATCCGGTGGCTGATATTAGAAAATCGACCCGAGACTCTTCTCCGCTGTTGGTGCGCACAATCCAGCGTTGACCGTCGAACCGAGCACTCTCGACCTCGGTGCCGAAGCGGATTCGCTCCGAGATCGCGTACCGGCTGACCATGTCGGTGAGATACGCCTTTATCTCGGGGCCAGGCGAAAATAGATGGCTCCATTTAGGATTAGTCGCGAACGTGAACTGGTAGAACCGTGACGGGACGTCACACGTCAGCCCGGGGTAAGTGTTCTCTCGCCAAGTGCCACCGACGTCGTTGGCTTTCTCGTAGAC
>NZ_JBAPPI010000788.1:0-3983 GCF_049280035.1 Mycobacterium sp.
GATCACGACCAGCGCCTTGGTGCGCTCGGTGATCTTCGACTCCAGGTCGGCGATATCCGGCTGCCAGCCCTGCGTTTCGTCGCACAGATAATGCACCGGTGTGCCGCCGGCCAGCGAGGTCGACGCCGTCCACAGTGGATAGTCGGGCGCCGGAATCAAGACCTGATCGCCGTTGTCCAGCAACGCTTGCAGCGTCAACGTGATCAGCTCGGAGACACCGTTGCCCAGATATACATCGTCGACGTCGAATCGCGGGAAGCCGTCGACGAGTTCGTAGCGGGTGACCACCGCACGCCGCGCCGACAGGATGCCCTTGGAGTCCGAGTAGCCCTGCGCGTACGGCAGCGCCTGGATCATGTCACGCATGATCACATCGGGTGCTTCGAAGCCGAACGGCGCCGGATTGCCGATGTTGAGCTTGAGGATCCGGTGTCCTTCGGACTCCAGCCGCGCGGCGTGATCGTGCACCGGGCCGCGGATTTCGTAGAGCACATCCTGCAGCTTCGATGACTGCGCGAACGTGCGCTGCCGCGGCTGATGACCTGCGGTATGCCAGGGCAGCTGGTGCGTAGTCACGTCAACCATGGTGCCATGGCTGTCCAATTATTAATGCCAGAATCTGCTGATCAGCGCTTTCCTGGTGGGCGGGCACCTCGGGCGATGCCCAATCCTTTAACCGGCGCTGCCGGCGTGTGGGTCTCGCCATCCTGAGCTTCGGGCGTCGGTTTGGACTCAGGTTCTTCCGTTGACGTCGGCTCTGGCTTTGCTTCAGCCGTCGGCTCGGGGGCCGTGGATTGTGCGGCGGGAGCGGCCTTTTTGGCACCGGGCCGTTTGGCTCCGGCCGCGATGCCTAGGCCTTTGACTGGCGCGGGCGGTGCGGCCGGGGCCTTCGCCTCGGGGGCTGCCGATTCGGATTTCGCCTCGGGTGGTGCGGCAGGCGCGGATTGCGTTGGGGCCGCAGACTTCTTGGCGCCGGGCCGTTTAGCGCCGCCGGCGATGCCCAGCCCCTTGACTGGCGCAGCAGGAGCCTTGGCTTCCTCGGTGGCCGGTGCGGCCGCGGATTGCGTTGGCGCTGCGGCCTTTTTGGCCCCGGGTCGCTTGGCGCCGCCGGCGATACCCAGTCCGGTGACGGCTTTGGTGGCCTTCTCCGGTTCCGGTGCAGCGGCTTCTGTGGGTGCAGCGGGTGCCGTTTCGGCGGTTTCCTTCGCCGGAGCCGGAGCCTTCGCCGGAGCCGGAGCCGGCGCGGTCGCCGGCGCGGTTGCGGTTGCAGCCGATGCTTTGGCAGCCGTACCCTTTTCCGGCAGCTTGACCGCGTTGCGGTCAAGCGACTCGAGCAGCAGCTGCGCCACGTCGCGCACGTCGACGCCTTCGCGCCCGGCAGCTTCCTGGCGGTCGTTGACGCCGTCGGTGACCATCACCCGACAGAACGGACATGCGGTGGCTATCGTGGTCGCCCCGGTGGCCAGCGCCTCGTCGACGCGCTCGTGGTTGATCCGCTTGCCGATGTGCTCTTCCATCCACATCCGCGCACCGCCGGCGCCGCAACAGAAGCTGCGGTCGGCGTGACGCGGCATCTCAGCCAGCTTTGCGCCCGAGGCGCCGATCAACTCGCGCGGCGCCTCGTACACCTTGTTGTGTCGGCCTAAGTAGCAGGGGTCGTGATAGGTGATGTCCTCAGAGACCGGGCTGACGGGGACCAGCTTCTTGTCGCGCACTAACCGGTTGAGCAACTGGGTGTGGTGCAGCACGGTGTAATTGCTGCCCAGCTGCCGGTATTCGCGGCCGATGGTGTTGAAGCAGTGCGGGCAGGTGACGACGATCTTGCGATCGACGGTCTCCACTCCCTCGAACAGGTCGTCCAGCGTTTCGACGGCCTGCTGCGCGAGCTGTTGAAATAGGAACTCGTTACCCGAGCGACGCGCTGAGTCACCGTTGCAGGTTTCGCCGGTGCCGAGCACCAAATACTTCACCCCGGCGATCGCCAACAGTTCGGCGACGGCCTTGGTGGTCTTCTTGGCCTTGTCGTCGTAGGCGCCGGCGCAGCCCACCCAGAACAGGTATTCATAGCCGTCAAAGCTGTCGACGTCTTGGCCATAGACCGGGACATCGAAGTCGACCTCGTCGATCCAGTTGGTGCGGTCGGCGGCGTTTTGGCCCCACGGATTGCCTTTGTTCTCAAGGTTTTTGAACAGCACCGACAGCTCGGAGGGGAACTCGGACTCCATCATGACCTGGTAGCGGCGCATATCGACGATGTGGTCGATGTGCTCGATGTCCACCGGGCACTGCTCGACGCACGCGCCGCAGGTGACACACGACCACAGCACGTCGGGGTCGATCACTCCGCCCTGCTCGGCGGTGCCGACCAGCGGACGGGCCGCCTGCTCGGGCCCGTGCCCGGGGACCCGGCCGAATCCCGACTCCGGGACATGGTGGCCCTCTTCCTTGGCCGTCTCGAGGTCGAGGCCCTCGAGCGGCTCGGCGGTCTTCTCACCAAGTAGGTAGGGCGCCTTGGCCATCCAGTGGTCGCGCAAGTCCATGATGACGAGCTTGGGCGAAAGCGGCTTGGCGGTATTCCAGGCCGGGCACTGCGACTGGCAGCGTCCACATTCGGTGCAGGTGGCGAAGTCGAGCATGCCTTTCCAGGTGAAGTCCTCGATCTTGCCGCGACCGAATTCGGCGTCGTCCGGCGGGTTTTCGAAGTCGATTGGCTGGCCGTTGGACTCGACCGGCAGTAGTGGGCCCAACCCGTCGGGCAGCCGCTTGAACGTGACGTTGATCGGCGCCAGGAAGATGTGCAGGTGCTTGGAGTGCAGCACGATGATCAGGAAGGACAGCATGACGCCGATGTGCAGCAGCAGGGCCACTGTCTCCAGAACTTCGTTACCGGTGTGGCCGAGCGGCTTTAGGATCGCGCCGAATAGCTGGGACAGGAACGCGCCCTTGCCGTAGGGGAGCGTGCCGTTGTTGACCGCGGAACCGCGAACCAGCACGCAGGTCCAGATGACGTTGAAGATCATGAACAGGATCAGCCACGCCCCGCCGCTGTGTGAGCCGTAGAACCGAGAGGAACGTCCGATCTCCCGCGGGCTGCGCGTGAGCCGGATGATCGCGAAGGTGGCGATACCGAGGAAGACAGCGGTCGCGAAGAAGTCCTGCAGGAAGCCCAGCGCGTCCCATCGCCCGATGATCGGGATGTGGAAGTTCGGCTGGAACAGCAATCCATAGGCCTCGATGTAGACCGTGAGCAGGATGATGAAGCCCCACATGGTGAAGAAGTGCGCCACACCGGGGATCGACCATTTCAGCAGCTTGCTCTGGCCGAGCACCTCGGAGACCTGCGTCCACACCCGCGTGCCGATGTCGTCGGTGCGACCGCTGACCTTTTGGCCCGAAAGCGTGAGTTTGGCCAGCCAACTGACCCGGCGGAGGGCGAACAAACCGACGATCGCCGTCATGCCGAGGCCCACTACCAGTCTGATCAACGTCTGCGTCTGCACGGAACGTCTCCCCAATTCGAGGTTACTGAGCAGTAACTTCTGTCATGTTACTGGCCAGTAACCTAATGACTAGGCCCGCTCATAGTTACATCATTCTGCCGTTGACCGCGACAAAGGCTGCCCTAACCTGGCTGCGGCAACGGGGCTACCCGGTCGATTAGTTGCCGCCCGGGACGTGAATCGGGGGTAACCCGGGAATCTGAGGGACGTTGCCGTTCCACCAATGATGATGGGGGCGTTGCTGCGTCCAGGTTGCGGTGGTCTGGGGTGGCGCGGGTTCCGGCGTCGTCTCGGGCGGCGAGGTCGTCGTGGTCGGGAGGGTCGACGACGGCGTGGTTGTCCGGGCCGGAGTGGTCGAGTGCGATGTGGTTGCCGACGGCCGCGTGGTGGCTGGTCCGCCGCCCCCGTTGCCGGTGGCCAAGATGATGAGGCCGTAGACGATGATCCCGATCAGAATCACTACTGCCAGGCCCCACAGCGCCA
>NZ_JBAPPI010000789.1:0-9808 GCF_049280035.1 Mycobacterium sp.
CGCGCCGTCGTTGCCGTTGCCACCGGCGCCGCCGTCACCGCCGTTACCGATCAGGTCAGCATTCCCACCGTTACCACCGGCTCCGCCGTCGGCACCGGCCGCGCCGTTACCGCCGTCACCGATCATCCCGGCGGCCCCGCCGCTACCGCCCTGCCCGAGCGCATCCGTCGCGCCGTTGCCGCCGTTGCCGAACCACAACCCGCCGGCCTCGCCATTGGCCGCTGCCAACGTTGAGTCCGGCGTGCCGTTGGCACCGTTGCCGATCAGGATGCCGGTGTGGCCAAGCTCTTGCCACAGCGTATTGAGCTGAGCGTCGTACGCCACGCCGGATGGGCTGGTGATCCATTCTTGCGCGAGCGTCTGCAGCATCGCGTCGAACGAACTAGCAGCAGAATCAGGCGCCGCCACCAGCGCCGAATCCGCAACGCCCACACCAAGATTGCTGCTGGCGGCTAGGTCGGCGGTGGGCAACCCCAGATCGGCCAGAGGATCCACACCGGGCACGGCACCAAGGCCGGCCAGACCGGAAAGGGAACCGGCGATGGAGTTGATGATGGGGTCGATGATCGAGTCAAACCCGTCAGCGTGGACGGCCGGCGCGGTAGCCAGCGGAGTCATCGCCGTCGCCAGAAACGCCCCGGCAGCCGCAACCGGACCGATCACCCGCTGTCGGCGGGCTTTGCCGTTGCGCGAGCCACGATTCCGCTTGCTTGACGGCTGAGCCATCGCCGGCTCCCTGAAAGGCGCTGAGGTTCTTAGGTATCTCTAAGGTAGATGCAAGATAGTCCTCAGGCGAGGAGTTGTCCGCCAAATCCTCGAACACGATGAAAAGTTCCCCAGCCCGTCACCGACTTGACCACCGCGAGCTTCGCGAGCCCAGCCCTCTGACGCGCGCAGGTCACAACGAGGGGCTAATCAATGCCGGAGACCATTTGGTAATTACTGCGATGTCAGTTTTCCGAATTGCTGGCAAGCGATACCAATACACCTGATGCCAATGTTAAAGAAGTTGTTCGAACCGCGCTCCGCCGCGAAAAAAATAATGCGCTATTTGTACAGGTAGCAAAGCCGAACATGGTATTCGGCGATGCAGTCACGTTTGAAATTGCCGCCGGTGGGCTACGCCGACTTGGTGCGGTCCCGTCCGAACATTGGGAACCGCAAAAACCACAAGGAGCGAAGAAGGAGCCCCATCGTGAAGTTCACGACGACCACTGTCAAGACGGCCCTCGGTGCCGCGGGAATAGCTGCGGTGAGCGTTGTCGCTGCAGCAGCTGCCTCAGCTGCGCCGCCAAACATCCAGGGATTCGGTACCAGCGAACCGCTGATCGACGGGCCGATGGTGACCACCTACACGGTGAGCAACCTGCAACCCAGCAACATCGCGATTCCTGGCTTCACCCCTAAAGGAACGCTCTACCAGGCAGACATCACCGCCAAGTCGGAAGGCGGAGTCGTTACCCCCATGGTTAGAGACTTCAGCGCCCGCGGGCCCAACGGTCAGACCTACAAGCTGATCGACAAGGTTGAGGTCCCGAATGGTCTTAACCCTGCGCCGATCCCGCAAGGCAGCGAATCGACGGGCACCCTCTACTTCGACGTAACGGGCGCGCCGCCTAATGGCGTCGTCTATAACGACGGAATGCAAGACATTCTGATGTGGACGTCGAACGTGCCGGGGGCCGCTGGGCCTGGTGCACCGGCGAACTCAACTCCGGCACCGGGTGCGCCTCCTGGCCCGGCTACCTAATCCGGTTGCAACTATCTCCCCGCGCCACCCCTAGTGGCGTGGGGAGGTTTGCGTATTGGGTGGCTGACTGGGTCCCCGCGCCCTAAGAGCAACAACGAGATTGGCTAACCCGCTTCGTAGCTCGAACCAAAGTTGAGGAGTTGTAGGGACCACAATTCCCGGGCCATCGGTAACGAACTGTGGCACGCTGCTTTACGCTCAGAACATGCGCGATCGGGACACGATCGACTCCGAGTTGCGGCGCCTGGCAGCGCTGCGCCGGTCAATCCGCGAGCACGGCGGCGAGCTGTCCAGTCGTCAGATCGACGAACTTCTTGACGAGCGCCTAGGGCACCGCCCGGAGGCATCGAAACCGCGGTCGCTGCCGACACCGGGCCGCACTGCGACGAAGCCGACGACCTCACGCCTTAGCGGGCGAAAGGGTGTGCTGGGCCGCTTTGGCCGCCTTGCGGCGTTGCCGCTATCTCTGGTGGCCGCCGCCACCGTGTTGGTGGTGATGTTTACGTTTCACAACACACACCCAGCGGCGCAGTCGACGGAAGTCCCGCCGTCGAGTGCGCGACCTAACCCGGCCGTGCCGAAAGCTCCCGCCCCGGCTGCGCCGAAAGGACCCGCTCCAGCGGTTGACATTGTCGACAGGGCGTTGATCGACGCGTTGAAACAGGAGGGCTTGCCAGTTCCCAGCCACGAATACGTGACGGTCCACGGGCACGCGGTCTGCGACTTCCTAGCGCACCAACCCAACTTCGAAGAGGCCGTCAGCTTCGTGCAGCGAACGTCGATATGGGACGCCAATCAAAGCGCCGACTTCGCTGCTGGTGCCATCGTCTCGTACTGCCCTCAGTACAAACCCGGAAGCCCAGACCAGACGCAGCAGGCATCCCAGGATGCTTCTGCGGATATGCAACGCATCGAAGGTGATCTTCAGCGCATCCAAGGCGATTTGCAAGGCATCCGAGATGGTCTGCCGGCGATCCCAGGCCATTAAGTGAAAGCGGTCTAGTTGTCGGGCTGACAGGATTTGAACCTGCGACCACTTGCCCCCCAGTCATCGGCACTGGGTTCGCACATGTGCGCGGATGACCGATTCCCGCAGGCCACAACGTTTTTGGTACGTCAGCGAATGGCCGCGAACACCCCCGGAGTTATTCACCAAGCGGGCCATCCAACGGGTGACCCCACGGTGAACGGTCAACGAACTGAACCGGAAGCTGACACTGCAGTAGCAGCACCCAAATACCCTTGGCCGCATGTTCTTCGGTTGCATCAGAAAGCTCGCCGCATTGCTAATGTTGTCAGTCGCGGTGTTCCTCGCATCGTGCGCTTTGTTTCAAACCACCTCCGCGCCGGCTGGGATGGGGCGAGAAGTCGTTGACGGAAAGTTCGCGTTCATCGTCACCAAAGTCCACACCTCCCCCACATTCGGCCACACACGTGCCCAAGGTGCCTATGTGATCGTGTCGATGGCAGTCAGGAACGTCGGCACAGAGACACAGATGTTCGAGTGGGCCGCTCAGAGGTTGAAGGACCGCACTGGGCGTGAGTATTCGGCGAGCCTCATGGTCCCACCGCTATTCGGAGACGTCGTCAACAGCATCGACCCAGGTCTTCAGGTGAGCGTCAAGCTGGCATTCGACATGCCGCCCGATGCGAAACCGACCCAGATCGTGCTGCACGATTCGCTGTCCTCACACGGAACACCGGTCAATCTGACGCAGCCGCCATCCCCACCTGCCCCGCGCGGCTAACGGAAGATGACCGCGCTAGTCGGAGTGGTCTTCGACCGCGGCACCGGGCGCGTGCGTGTTGATCGCCTCAGCACAGAAATACGTTTGACTTGCGTCGGGCTGACAGGCCCTAGCCACACGGTGTAGGCGCAGTAGGCCAAGAACACCAGCATCCGCATCGCCAGATCAGCGGCCGCGAAACCGAAGCTCCCTCTTCTCCACGAACGCCTGCGCCGCTTCCCAGTGGTCTTCTGTCAGGCCCGTATGGATGTGGTGTGTGACCTCGAGGTCCATGCATTCCTCGAGGTTGCCGTGGACCGCCCGGTTGAGGTTCTCTTTCATGTAGCGGTAGGCGATCGACGGACCCTCGGCCAACCGCCGGGCCCGGTCCATCACCGCTTTCTCGAGCTCGCCGGCCGGGAAGACGGCGTTTACCAAACCCAGCTTCTCGGCCTGATCGGCCGTGAGCCGCTCTGAGAAGTAGTACAGCTCCTTGGCCTTCGCCGGGCCGACCAGTCTGGTCAAGAACCAGGTTCCGCCGTAGTCGCCGGCGAAGGCAACGCGAGCGAAGGCGGTGGTGAAGATGGCGGTTTCGGCCGCGTACCTGAGATCGCAGGCCAAGGCGAGCGACAGGCCGGCGCCGGCAGCTGGGCCAGGAATGTGTGCGATGGTCGGTTTCGGCATCCGCCACAGCTTCCCGCTGGTCGCCTGCTGGTTCAGACGCTGCCGGTGGATCGCCACGTCGACCGGTACCGACGGCCGCCGGAAGATCCCCGGTCGGCCATGGCCTTCACGTCGCCCCCCGCCGAGAAGGCGTCGCCCGCTCCAGTCAGCACCACGCACCCAACCTCATCGCTGAGTTCGACCTGGGCCAGGACTCGTCCCAACGCCTCGACCATGTCGTTCGAGAAGGCGTTGCGCCTGGATGGCCGATTCATGGTGATCACAGCTACGCCGTCGTCCACCTCGGCCAAGAGATCTTCGGTGCCGGTGTCGAGGGCCGTCATGGCGCACGCACTACGAACCGCACTCCGCCGATCTCGGCGACCGGCCCGTCACCGTTTGGCAGGCCCGGCAAGCCGGGCGTCAACCAGAGTTCGGTAATGCCTTCGGCTCGGCCGTCGACCGCCGAGACGAACCTCAAGGATTGGCCGGCCGGGTCCAGCCGGACCAGGGCTAGCCCACGGTCCACCTCGGCGTCGAGACCAAGAACCCGGGCCCACCGCTGGGCCGCCACGGCCGGTTCTTCCACCTCCACCGTTATGCCGGCGATGCCGCCCGCCGGGTGATCGGGCGCCGTTCCGGTCCATGCCGGTCCCGCCCATCGCCACGAGTTGGTCGGCGACGCCCAGTCGAGCGACACGATCGCCCCCGGGGTGTCCTTGGGGTGCAAGTGGGTGCCGGCGATGTCGTCGAGGTCGACCTTCCACACCACACGTATTCCCAGATCGGTCACCCGCCGGCGGGCCTCTTCGAGCGAAGGCATCTGGAATATGGCCATGTAGCCGCTGTCGGATCCGCGACGGGCGAGATAGCGCCCGGCGGTGGTGTCAGGTTGTACGGGAGAGACCACCTCCACGAAGGTGTCGCCCACAGGGAATACGGCGTTGATCAGCCCGAACTCTCCGACCCCCGGATCGTGGAACGGATCCGGCCAGCCAAACGTCTCCTGGAGAGCGGTGACGGTCTTCTCGCAGTCGTTGGCGACCAGCGCCACCTGGCGTAGACGAGGACCGGGCAATGGGTCTGGCATAAGTACCCTCTCACGGCAGCGACGTACGACCACCGTACCTGGGCTCCAACGGAGCGTGCCCTACCTCCTGCCAGCACCGGCCAACTGCCATCCAAGTAGCTGCCCCCGGGCCCTCATCGCCGAAGACCTGCGCGCAACGCCGGCACCCCTGGTGCTCGCGCAGATGGAGTGCTACACAGAAGGAGCGCAGCCAGCCGACACCCGTCGCGATGGCGCGGTGCGGCAACCAACATGTAGGAGGTGGTTGCTGTGCTTCATCCCGATCCATTCCGTGACATCGATAGACTCGCTGCCCAGCTGCTCGGTACATCGCCCGGATCCGCCCGAGTCCCACTGGCCATGCCGATGGACCTCTACCGCTCCGGCGATCACTACGTCCTTCACGCCGACCTCCCGGGGGTGGACCCCGAGTCGGTGGACGTCAGCGTTGATGGCGGCATTCTCACCGTGACGGCACAACGCAGCGAACGCACCGAACACGACGTGCAGTGGCTGAGCTCCGAGCGCTTCACCGGCAGTTACCAGCGTCGCCTGTCGCTCGGTCAGGACATCGACGCCGACCACATCGCCGCCACCTATCAGAACGGGGTGCTGACCATAACCCTCCCCGTGGCGGCAAGGGCCAAGCCGCGCCACATCGAGATCACCCCCGGGACACGGGAGGAAACAAAGGTCATCGAGCCCAGCGAGTCATCCGACCAGCACACCACGACCTAACCTCTTTTCACCGGCGGGTCCAGGCAGGTCATGCCTGGCAGCCTGGGGGGCTGCGAACACGTCGATGGCGATCAGCTCGGCGGCATCGACCTGTTCACAGGGGTGCTGAATCACGCAGGGATGCAACAACTGGACCTCTTGCGTTCATCTCCCGAATCAGTTTCTCCACGCTCGTCTGGTGGTTTCCGTATGATCCCAGTTCCCGCGACGGTCCCAGCGGATGTTGTATTGCGTACCATAAACTTTCAAAACGACTATTCATTTTCCTGTTTCTTTTAGGTATTAAACATAGCACAAATAGGGTCACTGACCTGCGATTATCGAATTGGGCAAGGCCGCGACATGACGAATTATCGCGTTGAGCTGTCTGATGGCGGCATCGCGACCCCGCAGGCCTACCACTGACCTGCGTGAATCTTGGTCGGGCTGACAGGATTTGAACCTGCGACCACTTGACCCCCAGTCCACCAGAAGTGGTTTTGAGGTGTGCCAGCATGGCCCGGACGTCTCACCCACCAGCGAAAACGGTCCCCCATGGTCCTGGACGATCCCAGCGCGTTTCACCGGTCTTGTGACACCGTTGTGACAACAAGATGCTTTGGGTCAGCGCTCCTCCGGGGTGCTTCCTTGCCGATGCGGCGATTTGGGTCTAGCGGTGTACGTACATCCGCCGTACACTAGGCTCTGCAGGAAAGGAGGTGCCATCGTGGCAGTCAAGACAAAGCGCTTCGAGCTTCGCGCGGAGGAAGCGACCCTGGACCGCATCCAACAAGCCGCCAATGTTGTGCATGAGCAGACCTCGGAGTTCGTGCGGAAAGCTGCGATGCAACGCGCCGAGGACATCCTGCGCCAAGAGCTGGTAACGGTGATGGAGCCCGACCAGTTCGACAAGCTGATGTCCTCGCTGGATGCTGCCGACGCTGCGCCGCGACTGGCGGCCGCCGCACGCAAGCCGGCGGTGTTCAAGAGGCGCTGATCGATGTTCGAGTCCGCGCGGCTGGCAGACGACCACACCCTGGAGGGGTTCGACTGCGGCAACGAGTCGCTGAACACCTGGCTGATCCAGCACGCTCGGCGCGCGGATAGCAGCGGAGTAGCGCACGTGTACGTGTGGACCCCGCTCGGGGAACCAAAGGTCTGCGCCTATTTCGCCATCTGTCCCACCGAGGTCGTACGCACAGATGACGGCGTGTCGGGGCCCATGGCTGGGGGCTATTCCCGCATACCTGGATATTTGATTGCACGCCTGGCAATCGATGCAGCGCTGCGTGGGCAAGGGTACGGCGAGCAGTTACTCCTAGATGCACTGGGGAAAGCCGTCGCCGCATCGGAGATCGGCGGAGGGCGGCTGGTCGTCGTCGACGCGATAGACGACGAGGCACAGTCATTTTACGAGCACTATCACTTCGTACCTGTCAGGAACCGCGAGCGCCGCCTGGTAATGAAGGTGTCCACCGCGGCAAAGGCGCTCGGGGAGCGCTGGCGGGACTGAACACCTGTGCCGGGCAGGAGCAAGCCTGCTGGTGCCGCAAAAGACAGGAGACGAAGCCAAAAAGCAACCCCGAAGCGTACGGTGACGTGGGCGAACGGTCCCACGACGTCTCGCCGAGATTCAGCCGGTCCGCCCAGAGTTGTGACAACGTTGTGACAAGGTTCGGCGCCTCAACGACGACATCGAACAGCAGCAGCAGCAGCGGGAAAGTTTGGAGCACAGCACGTCTAACGTCGGGGTAAATGTCGGTCACCCAGGTGACCAAGGCCCTGGCGGACCAGTGTCGCGAGGTGCCGACGGCGGAGCATCGGGTGGCGGCGGGGCAAGCCAAGGCGGCTGCTGGGGCGGCAGGGGATCCTGCTGACCGATACAGATCACCGTGCAACCGGGAGTCTTCGGGACCACCGACTGCGACGGCCAAATCGGCTGCTGGGCGGGCATCGGCGATTGGCCGAAGTCGATCAGCGGCATCTGCGCCAGCGGGTCGGTGGACGGCAGGCCGTGGATATTGAGCGGCAGCCCCGGCCCGAGCCCCTCCGGATTCTCCAGATGTAGGTCACCCAGCGGCGGTGCCGGCCCGGTCACCGGTGGCAGGTCTACCGGAACTACGCCGGAGGCATAGGCCGCGGCCCAGCCCAGCACATTTCGGGCGTATGGGATCGAGTTGTTATAGCGCAAGATCGCCGCCATAACCTGCGACGGGTCGCGCAGGTTCAGCCCGCCGGTGCACAAGTATCGGGCGGCCGCCAGTGCGGAGTCGTAAAGGTTCTGGGGATCGGCCACGCCGTCGCCGTCGCCGTCGGAGGCATACCGTGCCCAGGTGCCGGGCAGGAACTGCATCGGGCCCATTGCGCGCGCGTAGTTGACTCGACCGTCGACACTGCTTTGGACGATCACCTCGTTTCCGGACAGCGTGCCATCCAGCGCAGGTCCATAGATCGGCCGGACCGCGGTACCGCGGGCATCGGTCGCACCGCCGTTGGCGTGTCCAGACTCGATACGTCCTATACCGGCCAAGAGATTCCAGCTAATCCCGCAATCAGCGCTGGAGGTGGCCATCATTTGCTCGGCGTTACGGTATGCAGCCAGAGCCATCGACGGAATACCCAGTGCACTAGGCGAATTCACCACGGTGGACGGCGGCGGAGCCGACTTGGTGGCCGCCGCGATATGTAGGCTGGCCGGCGGCCGCGCGACGGCGACCACGGCTGGTCCGGACGACTCACTCCCGGCGGCTGCAACAACCGCCACCGAAGTAATGGCAACGCGGGGCAAAGCCGGTGTGGGCGGGGGCAGTCGGCGCGCCACGCCGCTGACAGCACAAGCAAATACCAAGGGAGTTATCGCTGCGACGCTCAACGCTGGATTCCTCCAAACGGCCAAGGCTGTAAGCGATCTGCACATCAAAGCAGGTCCCTGAGTGTGAGGCCTCAGGCGGTGACGCGCCACCTTGTCCCCTTTCTCCCACACGCCGCAACCGGTGCTGCGTTAGTGGCCCGCCTGAGCCCGGATCGAGGCGGTGTCCGCCTCCTCGTCGCGGTGGCGGCCAGAGGCGGCGTCGTAGTCGTGGGCGGGCTGGTTGTTCGCGGTCTCAAGCGATTCGAGGATGGCTTCCTGGGCGTCCTTGGGCAGCAGGTGCAGGTTCTCCCGGACCCGGGCTTGGCGACGAGCGACGGCCTTGCGCTCCGGCATGCCGGGGGTCGCGAGGATCTGTGGCGGCACACCCTCGACCTCCTCGACACCGCCGTCGACATGGCCGGCCTCCAGGTGGGCCTGCTCCTCGGCCATGGTGGCCTCGTCCTTTTCCTCCGACATCCCGATCGGCCCGATACGGCGCCCGTTGAGGAACTGCCGCACCACCGGCTCGTCGCTGGTCAACAACACCTCACGCGGGCCGAACATCACCAGCTTGCGGCGGAACAGCATGCCCATGTTGTCCGGCACCGTGCGGGCGATGTTGATGTTGTGCGTCACGATCAAGATCGTGCAGTCGATCTGGGCATTGATGTCGATCAGCAGCTGACTCAAATACGCGGTACGGACCGGGTCCAGACCCGAGTCGGGCTCGTCACACAAGATGATCTTCGGATCCAACACCAGCGACCGGGCCAGACCGGCGCGCTTGCGCATACCACCGGAGATCTCACCGGGGAACTTCTTCTCATCCCCGCCCAGCCCCACCATCTCCAGCTTCTCCATGACCACGTCACGGATCTCGCCTTCCTTCTTCTTGGTGTGCTCACGCAACGGGAACGCGGTGTTGTCATACAGGTTCATCGACCCGAACAGCGCGCCGTCCTGAAACATCACCCCGAACAGCGTGCGGATGTCGTAGAGCTCCTTGGCCGAGCACTCGGTGATGTCGGTGC
>NZ_JBAPPI010000790.1:0-2235 GCF_049280035.1 Mycobacterium sp.
CCCGCAAAACATGGACAAGCTGGCTGATCGGGCGGCGCAATATCTCAGCGGCGATTTCCAGGCTGCATACCGCAAGTACATCGACGCGATCGTAGCGCCGAACAAACAAGCCCAAATCACCAACACCACGCAAGTTACCGGCGCGGCGGTCGAGTCGCTGAACGGTTCGGACGCCACCGCCGTCGTCTACACCAACACCACCTCCACCAGCCCGGCTACCAAAGACATTCCCTCCCTGAAGTACTTGTCCTATCGGCTGGTCATGAAACGTGATCACGCGCGATGGCTGGTGACCAAAATGACGACCATCACCTCGCTGGATCTGACGCCCAAGTTCTAAGGACCGCATGGCCGCTGACGTGATGGCCTCGCCGGTATCGGACCGACTGACGGTTGCGGCGTTGTTGCTGTTGACATTCGCGACCGGGCTGGTCGATGCGATCAGCGTGCTGGTGCTCGGTCACGTCTTCGTCGCGAACATGACCGGGAACATCATCTTCCTCGGATTCTGGTTCGTACCCCGGGCGGGTGTCGATCTGACCGCCGCAATCGTTGCGTTCGTTAGTTTCCTCACCGGCACCGTCATCGGTGGCCGGCTGGCCCGGCACTTCGGCGTGCAGACCCGCCGGTGGCTCACCACGGCGCTGGGCATCGAGGTCGTCGTGTTGGTGGCGCTGTCGATCCTGGCCGGCGCGGGTGTGCTGAGCTATCAAGCCAACACCAAACTGTTTCTGATCAGCGGGCTGGCAACGACATTCGGCGTGCAGAATGCCACCGCACGCCAGTTCGGCATTCAGGAGCTGAGCACCACCGTGCTCACGTCGACGGTCGTCGGTATCGGTGTCGACAGCAGGCTGGCCGGCGGCACCGGTACACGCGAAAAGCTACGCTACAGTGTCATTTTGGCGATGTGCGGCGGTGCTATCGTCGGCGCTACGATGTCACGGTTCACCGTGGCCCCGGTGATCGCGCTGGCCGCGGCGGTGGTTGCGGTCAGCCTGCTGATCTTCCGGTTCGGGCCTGATCGCACCGCCGTCGGACCTAATTGAACGCGAGCCAGCTGGGTAGCGAGCGCTCATGCGAGTCGCAAAGTACCTGGCGGGTATCGCAATTGCCTTTCGGCACGCCGGCCCCGGCCCACATGCCACCGGTGTCGCGGCGCAGCACGATCGCCGATGACCCGCCCCCGTCCAGCAAGACAGCGGTGTCGCTGCCCAACCCGCGGAACAGGTCCTGGATGTTGTCCGGGGTGTAGCTGCCGCCTTGGAACACATACATCTCGTCTCGGGGTTTCGAATAGGCAAGAGCCGTGCGCGCGGCGCTGGGACCGCCGTCGTGGAGCTGCCCGGTGCTGCCCGGCGATAACAGCCCCAGCCCGCTCACCGCGACGAACGACTCGCCCCGATCAACCAAGCCGGTGACGACCGAGGTGGCGGCATCGTAGTCATGGCCATCGCGGCCGCCCCTGGGCCACACCACCGATGGCGCACCCTGGGTCGGCAGGATCATTGTCGCCAATGCACTCCAATTTTCGCCCCCGCCGGACAGGCCTTGTTTGCCCGCATAGGGAATCGTGCCGGTGACTGCCTGATTGGCGTGGCCCTGGCCGTGAGTGTTGTCCACGTAGGCTCCCAGCGGTGAACTACAGCCGGTGGACCGCCAAGAGCCGGACTTCTGCCCGCGGACGTCGAAGAAATTGGCATTGATGGCGATCGTCGGCTGGCCCATCACCTGCCAGGCCTGCACTGGAGCGTAGGTCTCCGAGGCTTGCATCAACCCGTCGCCGGTGCGTGCCCCGGGATTGCGTTCACAGCGTGCCTGGTAACCGCTATGGCTGTCCACCAGCAGATGTGGTGAAAGCCGTTGCGAGGCACCTTTGATGATCATCAGGTGGCCACCGCTGTTGCCGTCATACCAGCTACCGCCGGCGTTGAGCATCGGCGCCGGATGCCCACCGCCGAAGTTGTACACCAGATAGGAACCTTGGGTGTTGGCAATGGCATTGGCCAACAGGTCACGGGCCTCGGCGCGCGCGACCGGCTGCCCGGTACTGGTCGCCAGCGCCAGGCACAGCATCAGCACGGCGCAGCAGGCTGCGATGCGCCGGAAGGCGGCGGCGAGAGACGGCACGGTTGCCCTTTCGGCGCGAAAGTTGGTACAAACAGCACAACATCAACCGCACGGATAACGCAGTAAACTTGCATAACAGTCGCGTGACGGTTTAGGCGCGGTCCA
>NZ_JBAPPI010000791.1:0-6560 GCF_049280035.1 Mycobacterium sp.
GTTCAAGTCGATCTACCGGGATTACCTGAACGTCGATCGGCGCAGCACCGACGGCAATCCCGACGAAATCGTCGACCTGCTCACGGCCGCGGGCTTCACCGTGACCCAGCGACGCTACCCGCATGACCTGCACTATTCCGCACAACAGTGGGTCGATATCGCGTTCACCTTTTCCCATCAGCTGATCCTTCCCGCCGACAAGGCGTCGGAGCTTCGGACGAGGCTGATCGACCGAATCGGGTCCGCGGGCGTGGCGGTCGGCGGCGACGCAGTGGCGATCCTCGCCACGCCGGCATAGCCGATGCGCTACACCGGAGGCTAAACGGAAAGGCTTGTCCCGGTTTCTTTTCGGCGAACTCGAACACCTTGGCGGCTGCTTCGTAGTCGCACGCGACAACGGACCGGCCGATCAGGACCGGGCCGCCCTGTAGACCGAGCCGGCCGTCGACACCGCCATAGCTGCCGGGCGGAATCGGTTCGCTGGTGCAGTACAGCGTCGGCGCGGTGCCTTCTTCGATGTCCGTGGCCGCCGCAGCCCGGCATCAACGGCGTGCGATTCGGCGCACAGAGCGGCTACCTGTTCTACACGTCGACCGCGCAGAAGGTCTTCATGCGGGTCGCGGTCGACCCGAAGACGCTGGAGCCGGCGGGCGTCGCCGAGTTCGTCGCAGCCATCGACGACGCGGATGACTTCTGCGTCGACGAGAACGCCGGATTCGCGTACGTGACGCGACATCGTGCCAAGACCATCGAACGGGTGCCGCGTGAGCCGCGGCACGGCAGCGAAGTCCGCCACATCGCCGGGGACCCATTCGACGAAGTTCTGGTCGGCCCATCCAGCGCCACCTGGCGCCGCCGTTCCCGTGACCACGGGCGGGTCGCCTAGGTCACGACCGATGGCGACACCGCGGCCCCGCCCGATGGGCCCGTGCGCGAAGCGGCGCTTCTGCGTCTCGAACTGGAAGCGTCTCACCACCCGGCGTAGGCTGCGAACAGAGCCAAGCCGTGAAAAAAATTGCGGCCTCGGTTTCGTAAACGCTTGTGAGACTTGATATTTCATTGAGGGGATGTGCATGACCACTGTCAACACGACGTTGTCTCCTGCGCTGCAGCGGGCGCTGGATCTGCTGATCGATCCACCGACCGAACCGGATGTGAGCAAGGGCTATCTCGACCTGCTGGGCAGTTCAGCAGACGAGGACGAGGGCCCGGCCAAGAACACCGGTGCCATTCAGGCAGTGTGGGCGTCGCCGATCGGGTCGATGCTCTACGACAACGCGCAGGCCATTAGCCGCAAGTTCCTCTCCATATGGCAGCACCCCGTCGAGTGGTTGAACATCCCACCAGGCGGCATCGCGTTGGACGTCGGCGCCGGTCCCGGTTCGGTGACCCCGTCGCTGGCGCGCGCCGCAGGACCCGACGGGCTTGCCTTGGGAGTCGACATCTCCGAGCCGATGCTGGCGCGCGCCGTGCGCGCTGAAGCCGGACCACAGGTCGGCTTCCTGCGCGCAGATGCCCAACGGCTGCCGCTGCGCGACCAGACCGTCGACGCCGTCGTATCGATCGCCGTCCTGCAGCTGATACCCGACCCGACGGCAGCATTGTCCGAGATCGCCCGGGTACTGCGACCGGGCGGCCGACTTGCGCTAATGGTGCCCGTGGTCCGGCGTTTGCCGCAGCTATGGCAGAGGCTGCCCAACGGCGGGGCGTACGTGTTCGGCGACGACGAGATCGGCGACATTCTCGAAGACCGCGGCTTCGCCAGCGTGCGGAGCAAGACCATCGGCACTTTCCAGTGGGTGCGAGGTAAACGCGGCTGACGCGGCCGCATGCCCTCGGGGCGTCACGCAAACGGGTGGTTCTCGCGCACTCCGCCGTACATGCCCCACCGGACGATCAATGGCATCACCACGCGTTCGACCGACCACGACGGGAAGCGCAACGCATGACCGGTGGGGAAGAACACCTCCAGCCCGTTGGGCTGTATTCCCAGTAACGACCCCCACCGCCGCCCCGGGGCCCGGTAGCTGCGTAGCGGTCGACCGGTAAGCTCGGCGCGAATATTGCGGGCCGCCAACGCATCTCCGCGATTGCGGGCGGAGCTGCGCAGCGGGTCGGTAGCGGCGACATCCCCGATCGCGAACACCCCGTGCTGACTAGGCACTCGCAACTCGGGCGTCACGCGAATGAACCCGTGCTCGTCCAGCAGCCCGGGCGGCAGCCAGTCGGTGTTGGGCTGTACCCGCCCTATCGCCCACAGCACGGCCTCGGCGGACGCCGCGGGTTGTCCCGTGCACCAGTGCACCGGCTCGCTGGTGATCTCGTCGCCCGCGAACCCGTCGTCGATCACGGCGCGGTGCCCCGGGTGAAGGCCAACACCGAGCTCGGTCAGCCGGGCTTGAATGCGCTTCCAAATCCGCGGGTGATAGCCGGCCAAAGCCCGCTCGCCGGGGAAGTACAGGTCAATCCGCTTGCCCGGCCACGTGGTTGCCATATTGGCGGCGCTGCTGACCGCTGCTGCGCCGCCGCCCACGACTATCACCGATTTGGCGGCCGCCACACGGGCGTGTGCAGCGCGGAGATCGGCGCTGATTTCGGCGGCCGACTGCATGGTGGCCCGACGCCAGAAGCCATTGCTGACTCCGGTAGAGATGACCAGCGCGTCGTACCCCTCGGCGAATGGCGTGCCGTCGTCACGCCGACCGGAGACGGCACGACCGGCCAGGTCGAGTCCGGTCAGCGTGCCCTGGATGATCCGCACCCGATCCAGTCGGCGGAATCTGTCGAATGGGATCCAGTAGTCACGGGCCCAATCGTCGGGCCGGGACAACCGGACTCCGAGTTCCTGGCCGCTGACCAATGCCGGTTTGACCGAGATCCCGGTGACGTCGGCATGACGGGAGAGCCGAATCGCGGTGAGGATACCTACGTCCCCGAGTCCCGCGACGACGACGCGTTTGCGGCTCATGTTGCGGCCAGAGGCTTTCACAATCGGCAAACTGTAACACGTTCTAACTATGCCCCGTCCCGCGCACGGTCGTGACGCTTTCCGTCATCGGGCGGCGGATTTTGGTGAGTTTCCTTCATTTTCGGGGCCGGTCGGCTCGGTTAGCTGAAGAGCAGCTGGCTTCGACGATCCGAAGACCATCCAAACTTCTGCCAAATCAATCCGCCGTAACTGTCGAACGATCAGACACCAGCGAACTACAATCCGGCGTGTGATGACCCCGTCAAACCCCTGGGGGAACGAACGTGGGCAACTATCGCATCGGTTTCAGGTACGAAATCAAGTACTCGGTCGCCGGCAGGCCCGACGACTGAGCAAGCGCTTCGCCCAGGTCGGCGTCAATACTCCGCCGGAGCGGCTTCGGCTGGTGCTGGCGGGTGGGCCGGTCGCAGCTGACGAGGTCACCGCCGTCAACTTCGCGTTTATCGCGACCCAGCTGAGACGTGAGCAACTGTCTGCCAAGTTCAAGCGCCTGAAGCGCCGCGGCGCACGGTCGCTGATCTTTGTCGGCTTGGTTCTCGTCACCCTGAACTTTCTGTTCTGCATGGCCTACGCCTTGTTCAGCTTGACCCTTGAAGCTTCGCCGTTGTGACTGGCAGCGGCTGATTAATCGCCGAGATCAGGAAAGGTAGCGGCGGCGAGCTGAAGAATTTCCTCGCGATCCGCGGCCAAGATGAACCCGGATTGAATCGCCGAATCCAGCGCCGCGGTGAAGCGCTCCAAATAGTCCGCAGCCCCGCCCGGGTAGAGCCGGCGCACGGTGGCGATATCGAATAGCTCGCCGGAGCCGAAGATCGACGCCATCGTCGTCTCCTCATTGCCGACACCTGATGTCCGGGCAATCGGCACGTCCGCCCACGGCGTCCTCACGCCGCCGCGCGCGAGGCCGTTTGCATCCAAAACGGGCTGAGGTGGTTCGGCATCGTCTAGTTCAATAGGTACGGCGCTGGGCGCTGGCTGGCCGGTGCCCACCCAGTTGCGGAGGTGCGATAGCGCCGCCTGCAGAACGTAGTGGTGCTGCGGTGCGAAATTGATGCAGTGATCCAGTTGCTGGCCCATCAACATGTTTGTCGGCGCGTAGGCGGCGACGATGTCGGGCAGCGACGCAGAGCCGGTGTCGATCGGCGCGACTTGGATCGTGTAGTTGTCGGCATGAGCGGTTCCGGCAATCTCCCACACTCGAAGCCATTGGCTATCAGGTTGTCTCGCAGCGTAATAACCTCGTCGCGGACCACCGAAAAGATCTGTTTCGGTGATGATGGTGACGAGCGGGACACGCAGGTCTGGACGAAACGTCACCGCTTGGGATGTGGTGCTGTCCAGCACATCGAATATCGAGCCGCCGCCTAGTGGCGCGGCGGGCCCGAATCGCGAATGCACCAAGAAGCCGTCATACACCTGGGCCAGCGGGTCGATGGCGTTGACATAGGTCGTCAGGAACAAAGCCGATTGGGACTCGCCCATAGCGACGACATGTTCTGCGCGCAACTCACCCATAACACCATTGCGCTGCCCATCTCTGACGAGGCGACCGGCCTGGGAGAAGATGTCGTAGCAGAACGCGTCGCCTGGATGATCCAGAGCCGCATACCTTTTCGGATCCTGACTTTTCAGCGACATGTCCCGGCCCATCAAGTTCACGCCGCCTTCAACACCGACGCGTTGGGCCGACACCGCGACGTAGGCGTAGCCGGCGCGAACGATTTCGCGATGCGCCATCATCCAAACAGCCGGCGCATCGATTCCGCCGCTCACATTGAGCCACTCGACGAGCACTGTCCCGTTGAACCGGGTCCGATCCGCCGGCGTCAGCACCACCATCCGGGTGGTGAAATCACCGGCACCTGAAGGTTCCACGCTCCACCGGCCGTCGGGGCCGAGTTCAGCTGTCGAACCATAGGACGATGCTGTTCCAGATATGAAGAATTCCTCGGCGACATAACCCAAGCTGGCTATGTCGAAGGCGCCCAACAGGAGTGCGGGTTTGCCGGGCGCCGGTGTGGACGTAGCCGGAACTCCGCTGATCGGCACGTGCGCATCATAGCGTCAACAGCACATCCGCTGGTGTGACACCGTTACAGGCGATGCGGGCGTCACGAGTGCGTCCGCACTGCGGCCGCGACGGCTTGCGGCGCTTCGGATTGCGGGTAGTGACCGACGCCGGGTAGTTCAGTCACCGTGGCGTGCGGCAGAACCTTGGACGCCGCCTCGAGGACGTGGCGCGCGTCGCCACACTATCGCGCGATCGTGTCGGTGCCGGTGGACACCTTGACCGCATACAGGTTGTGGGTGCCTTGTAGGCCTTTGAGTTCGACCTCACGAGGTGGACAGAGCTCGATATCCGGCCGGCCATCGACCGCGTCGCGCATCGGTTCGCTGACGAGGATCTCACCACCATCGGCTAGTCCCGCCACCCGAGCTGCCATCGCGACGTTGCGCCCGAACAGGTCGTCACCGCGCCGGACCGACGGCCCCACATGGATACCGATTCGGACGCGGATGCCCTCCCAGCGTTCTTCGCTCTCGAGCAGGGCTCGTTGCACGTCGACACCGCACAACACGGCTTGCCCAGGATCGGCGAAGGCGATCATGAATCCGTCACCTTGATTCTTGACGACGTGGCCGCCATGGTCCTCGACAAACTTTTGGATGAGCCTGTTGTGCCGCTCCAGCACCTTCACCCATGCTCGGTCGCCCAAGACCTCGTTGTGCGCCGTGGAATCCTCGATGTCGGAGAAGGCGATCACAATATCGCCATCGGCGGTGAGCCTGGCGAGATCGGGACGTTCGACCTGCGCCCAGCCTGCGAGATCTTCGACTGAGTTTCGGAATGTGGCGCCGATACCTTTGGTCATCAGTGAATCGGCTGTCTTCCAAGCGGTTCTAATGGCAAAAGGCGCGACCCCGGTGCGCCGCCGGCGGCGCCTGGTTGTGTTTCTGCGGCTTCGCTCAAGCTCGGTTCGCGCTCCTTTGAGTTGCCGGCGCGACACGATGAGCAGAACTCCGAGCGCGATGATGCCGCCGAGTTCAACCACAGCGGCCACGGCCAGCAGCACGGTCACATTCATTGCTCGTTCCCTGCCACTGCCGCTGCTGTCATTTGCCGATTATGACGGCAGGGCACCCCAGCGGTGTGGGGCAGACCTCTGCATTGCCAGACCTAGAGCTGCCACAACCACATCGGGTTGATGGATGTGGACGTAATGGTCACTGCCGGTCGCGAAGAAATGTGGTGTCTGCGGCCGCAGCGCGATGAGATCCGACGTGGCCTCCTGCCGTGCCTGTCCTACTACGCGGCCACCACTTTGCGTCGCCGCACACCGGCAGCCGGTATCGGGCTGTTGCTCACCACGCTTAACCCGCCGAGGCGCCGCCATGAGCGGATAGCATTGCGGGTGACTTCCAGGATCCGGGCGGCACCGGCATCACCGTGTGCCAGTCTGTGTGCGCGCAGGGCGTTGCCGGTTACCGCATCTAAGGTGTCCCAGTCGTCAGTCTCGACAAGTGTTGTCGACTGGTATGCGGCCCGGATAGCATACAGTTCGGCGCCCTG
>NZ_JBAPPI010000792.1:0-2035 GCF_049280035.1 Mycobacterium sp.
TGACCAATGAGGCCATCGATGCCTTTATCGAGCGCGGCGAGTGTGACCTTGTCACAGAGCTGACGACACCGCTGCCGGCGCGGTTGATCCTGCGGCTGTTGAACTTTGACGAGTCGCGGTTCATGGACTGGGTCGGCTGGGTGCACACCACCGTGCATGACCGTGCGCATGATCCGGAGAAGGCCGGAATCGCAGGGATGGAGATGTTCGGCGAAATCGTCAAGCACATGGAGCAGCGCCGCGCCGAGGGACTCGGAGATGACCTGTTCAGCGACATCTTGCGCGGAACGCTGAACGGCGAACCGCTCGACGACGGTCAGATCACCATGTACACGGTGCTGATGATGCTCGGTGGCATGGACACCACCAGCGGCTTCACCGGCAACGTGCTGTTGCGATTGTGCAAGGACGACGGGTTGCGCGCCAAGTTCAAGGCCGATCCGAGCCTGGTGAAGAAGTCCACCGACGAGCTGCTGCGCCTGTACACGCCGACGCTCGGCCTGGCGCGTACCGTCTCGCGCGACGCCGAATTCCACGGCCAGCAGCTGTGCCGGGGCGACCGGGCGATCCTGATGTGGGCGGCCGCCAACCGCGATCCCGCGATGTTCGAGAACCCTGACGAGCTTGACGTCGACCGCCCGAATGCCAAGAAGCACATGGCTTTTGGCGTGGGCATGCACCGCTGCCTGGGTTCGCACTATGCCAAGTTGATGTTCGACGTAATGGTCACCCAGGTGCTCGAGCGGCTACCCGATTTCGAGTTGGCCGGCGAGCCGAAACTGTTCGAGGACGCGGGCGAGGTGTACGCCGTGCGCGAACTGCCGGTCAGGTTCACGCCCGGCCCGCGCACGGGCTGACGGCGGGTAGGACGGGAGAAACGTGGTGACGGCTCGCACCATCGCCGGGCTGCTGGACGAGTGCGCCGCCAGCCGACCGAATCGCCCTCTGCTGCGCGACGTCGCCGGCGAGACGCTGACGGTGTCGCAGGTCGCCACGCTGGCATCGACCGCCGCGGAATGGTTGGCAGATGCCGGTGTGCGTGCCGGCATGACGGTCGCCTGGCAGCTGCCCTCACACGTCAACGCGGCGGTGGTGATGCTGGCCCTGGCCCGCATGCCCGTTGTGCAGGCCCCGGTGTTGCACCTCTATCGGCGCCGCGAGGTGTGCGCGGCAGTCGACGTCGCGCGCGCGGACATCCTGCTGGTTGACGAGTCGACGGCTGCCAACGCCGCACCTGGGATACGTACGGTCACGGTGCCTCCCGACTTCGTCCCCCGACTCCAGACGTCGTCGCCCGCAACCTCGGAGTTCGACGGGCCGCACTCCCCAGCGGAGCCGCGCTGGGTGTACTTCACCTCGGGCACCACCGGCCGCCCTAAAGCCGTACTCCACAGCGACGCCACCTTGCTCAGCGCCGCCCACGGTTATGTCGCCCATCTCGGTGTCGGCACCCATCCGCGGGAAGTCGGCACGATCGCCTTCCCCATCGCACACATCGGCGGCATGGTCTATCTCGCCACCGCTCTGTTCGGCGACTTTCCGGTGGTGCTCATTCCCAAGGTTTCCGCAGACGACCTGCCCCGGGTACTTGCCGAGCACCAGGTGACGGTGACCGGAGCGAGCACCGCGTTCTACCAGATGCTCCTCGCTGCCCAGATGGCCGCGCCGACAACCGAATTGCTGGTGCCATCGCTGCGGATGCTGATCGGCGGGGGTGCCGCGTGTCCGCCCGAGGTGCACAAGCAGGTGCGTGAACACCTACGCGTACCCGTCGTGCACGCCTACGGGATGACCGAGGCGCCGATGATCTGCGTCAGCGAAGCCACCGACACCGACGAGCAACTGGCCAACAGCGCGGGCCGGCCCATCCCTGGATCGCAGGTGCGAATCGCGGCGAACGGCGAGATCGAGTTGCGCGGCGCCAACCTGACACCGGGATACCTGGAGCATGAGCAGTGGGCCAACACGCTCACCGCGGACGGGTGGTTCCGCAGCGGCGACCGGGGTCACCTTCGCCCGGACGGGCGCATCGTGG
>NZ_JBAPPI010000793.1:0-6716 GCF_049280035.1 Mycobacterium sp.
CATCAGTGGCCATCGCGGGGTCGACGCTCGCGAGGGAATTGAGGATGGGTTCGAGAATCACGTCGAACTCGTCGGCGTTGGCCGTTGCAGCGGTGACCAACGGTGTCATGCCGAAGGCGAAGAACGCCCCTGCGGAAACCGCAAGGCCAACTACCTGGATGCTGTGATGACGCGCCATCTGGCCCTTCCTAAGACACACGTTGGCTATGAGTCGGGCGCGCTTCAACCTAACAAATTACTTAGAAACAATCTAGATTTTCCTGAGTAGGGCGGTGCTAGATCTTCAAATATCCCTTGTCGGCGGGGATTTGAGCCGCCGTTACCAGCGATGAGGCATCGCTGGCCAGCCACACCACGATGTCGGAGATCAGGTCCGGGGCGGCGAGCGATTCTGTCGGCAGCGCGCCGGGGGAGAAGCTGTGGATGTAGTTCGGGTGGTCTGCAAACACCTGGTACATCGAGACGTCGTTGCCCATCGGGGTGTCGGTGCCGTACGGGTGCACGGAGTTGACCCGGATGCCGAACTCGCCAAGTTCCACGGCAAGCGAGTTGGTCAGCCCGACCACGCCGAACTTGCTTGCGGAGTAGTGGCCGCAGCCGGGAACGGCCTTGATCCCGGCCGCCGAACTGATCGTGATGATCGACCCGCCGTTGCCGGCGTCGATCATCGGTGGCACCACCGCCTTGATCGTGTTCCACAGCCCGGTCAGGTTGATGTCGAGGGTGTCCTGCCACTGTTCTGCCGAAATCTCCCAGAGCCGGCCCCAGTTCAGCACTCCGGCGTTGGCGACCACGATGTCCAGCCGGCCGAACTGTTCGACGGCGTCGCCGACCGCCCGCTGCTGCCCGGCCGCGTCGCGCACGTCGACTTCCGCGGCGATGATCTTGCGTCCCTCACCCTCCACCAGATTCACCGTTTCGGCGAGGTCCTCCGGCTGCGCCGGCGGATAGCCGTTGTGCGCAGTGACCGGTCCGCAGGCGTCGATCGCGACGATGTCGGCACCAGCCCTGGCCAGCCTGATGCAGTGCGAGCGACCCTGGCCGCGGGCAGCGCCGGTCACGTAGGCAACCTTGCCGGCCAATGGGAGATCGGTAGTCGTCATACCGGCAAGCGTAGGCGCCACTGCGCTTAGCCGCGGCGGGGCCGAGTGAGGGTGAATTCTTCGACCACGCTGATCGCCCCGTAGGGCCCGTTGACCGCGTAGTGCGTTGCTTTGATCGACGTGTTGCCGCCCGGCGAGCCCGGGTCGACGTCGAAAGCCACAAAACCGTAAGGGTTTTCGCGGTCGCGAAACGCCGACCACGGCGCGTCTTCCACCACGTAGATGGGTGCCTTGCGTCCGATCGCCGGATCGAGTTGGCCGACGCTGGTTAGCACGCGGCATTTGGGCTCGGGGAAGAACATGGTGTTCGACGGCGCCGAGGTGCCGCCACCGCCAATGACCAGGTGGACGGTTCCCTTGCTGGTGTCGATCACGTCGCCGCGGGTTTCGACCGGGATCGGCGTTTTGGTTTCGGTGTCTTGTGCTCCCCGCACCGGATGCGAGCGTTCGTAGTGGTGCTCGTGACCGCACACCACCAGGTCGACCTGGTAACGGTCGAACAGCGGCAGCCAAACCTGGCGGATGCCCAGGTCGGCGCCGTTAGTGTGATCCGCGGTGGAGATCGCGGTCTGGTGCATGCAGACGACCACCCAGTCGACTCGCGGGTCGGCTCGTGCGGCGGCGAGTTCGGTTTCCAGCCAACGCTTTTGCGCGCCACCCGAGTAGCCGTGTACGTAGAAGTTGCCGCCGTCCTGGAAGCAGACGTCGTCGTTGTTGAGGCTGATCACTCGCACCGACCCGGCGGTGAACGAATACCACAGCCCGCGGAGTTCGGCGTCGGATCCCGAGTCGGGCAATGCGAAGTAGGTCTGGTATGCGGCGTAACCGACCGGCCCGTTGCCTAATTCGTTCTCATGGTTGCCTGCCGCCGGCATCCACGGGCGGTAGCGGGCCGAGCGGGTGTTGTTGTCGAACCAGTCCGACCAGCTGCGGATGCGGTCATGCGCGAGGTTGGCGTAGCACAGGTCGCCGTTGACCAGGTTGAACAGCGGACCGAGACGTTCGATGGCAGTGGTGGTATCCCCGGCGGCCGGGGAGCCGAGATTGTCGCTGCGGTAGCTGGTGTTCTTCAGTCGGCCAAGGGTCGGCGTTGCCTGGTCCCCGAAACTGGTGAAGCGAAACGGGTTTCGCCCGGACGGCGCAGTTCGGACTGTCCCCAGCTCGGGGTTGGTGCCGTCGTGCACCGCGGCGTAGACATAGTCGGTGTTGGGAGCCAGGTTGTCGAGCACGGCGTGGTTGACGCGAACTTCGGTCTTGGACTTCGCATCTCGGTAGGTGCGGGTCTCGGCTGGCACGACGCGGCCGAAACCGGACGTTGGTGTGCCGACCATGACCCGCGGGTTGTGAACGGGATCGGTGGTGTGCCAAGAGACAACGACTTGGGTGGACGCATCTTTGCCGAACTGCAGATGCAGGCCGCCCACCGGTTGCGCCCCGCTCCGATCGGGCCGGGCCCACAGACTGGGACCGCGCCCCGGTGACCCGAGCAACGCAACACCGCCCGCGCCGACACCCGCACCGACGATGGCCGCCGTCGCGCCCGTCGTCAGTAACGTCCGGCGGTTGATTCCGTCGCTCACCCTTCCTTCATACCGGCCCGCGAGTGTGGGGTTGATGCACGCTTATCCACAGAAGGCGTGACACACGCCCACATTCGACGGTCTGCCCGTGCCAACGTGACCGGATGGGGGAGCCGGATTGGCCGTTCATCGGCAGCGAAGCGCTGGCCGCGGGCCAAGTCAGCAGACGGGCACTGCGCAGTCACCACGAGATGGTCTACCGCAACGTCTACCTGCGCAAAGACCGGCAGGTTACCCCCGTCAGCCGCGCGATCGCGGCGTGGCTGTGGTCGGGTCGCACCGCCACCGTTGCCGGGCTGTCTGCGGCCGCGTTGCATGGGACGCGATGGATCGATCCGGGCCTACCGGCCGAGCTGAATCGGGCCGAAGGATGCCCCACAGGGGGCATTGTTATCCACCGCGAGGCCCTATCGGCTGATGAATCATGCTTGGTCCGCGGGATACCGGTAACCACGCCCGCGCGCACCGCCTTCGACCTCGGGCGGCGAAAAGGCCTGACCGCTGCCGTCATTCGGCTCGATGCGCTGGCCAACGTCACCGGGCTGACCCCTGCGGCCGTCAGAGCCGTCGCCGAACGTCATCCCGGTGCGCGTGGTTTGGTTCAACTGCGACGCGTAATCGAGCTGATGGACGGCGGAGCCGAGTCGCCGCAGGAAAGCCGGACACGGCTCGTGCTCGTCTGGTCCGGGCTGCGCAAGCCGGAGACGCAGATCGCGGTGCACGATCGTTTCGGCTATCCGTTCGCCCGCATCGACATGGGCTGGTCGGAGTGGAAGGTCGGCGTGGAGTTCGACGGCGCGCAGCACTGGACCGACCCGGCGCAGCGGACGGCTGACATCGACCGTTACGCCGAACTGGCCGCCCGCGGCTGGATCATCATCCGGGTCAGCAGCGAACTGCTCCGCTATCGGCCCGCGGTCGTAGTTGCCCGTATCTGCGACGCGCTCCGGGCGGCTGGCTGCCCCTGGGTCGCCGAGTGTGAGGTTAATGCACGCTTTTCGGCGTAAAGCGTGACACGAGCCCACACTCGACGGCGGGTGCCCGTCGACGCGGCGCGCGCAGTACGCGCAACACGCCGGCGCTGATGCGGTGATGGTCTTGCCAGTGTCTTACTAGAAACTGTCGGAACGGGAAATTTTTCAGCATTTTCACAGTATTGGTCAGGCGATCGGGATTCCGATCATGATGTAAGAACAACCCGGCCACTAGTGGGGTTGATATGAGCCCGGAACTGTTGGTGCGGATGTTTGACACCATCGACAACGTCTCTATGGTCAAAGAGTCCACCGGTGACCTTTCCCGGATGCAGCGCATGGACAAGCTCAACGGGGGCCGGCTGCCGTTCTACAACGGCAGCAACCCGCTGGTGCTGGACGCGCTGCGGGCAGGTGCCGCCGGTTGGTGCACGGCCGCGCCGTGTCTGCGCCCACAGCCCTGCATCGACCTGTACGATGCGGTGCGCGCTGGCGAATTACCAAGAGCGCAAACCATTTACACCGAGCTCAAGCCCCTGCTGGAGTTCATCGTGGCAGGCGGGCTGGCCACCAAGGTCAAGGCCGGGTTGGAGTTAATTGGTGCGGGAGTTGGGGATCCGCGCGGGCCACTGCTACCGCTTGACGACGACGGGCGAGTTGCGCTGCAGAAGTTACTGACAGACGTCTAATAACACCGGCCAACGTGATACAGTTCAGTGCGTTGCGCTCTTGTCCAAGAGCATCCTGTCTGAACGTCAAGAAAAATGTTGATGCGAGCTGAATGTCTTTGCTATTTTTCAGTACAACAGGCGGGTTCGTGATTTACGATTGCCCCACCGTTAGGCCCCCGGACCAACGCTTCCCGCATTAAGTTAATTATATTAACTGTCGCGGGCGGCTGACCGGGGGTTTGACGTCATCTCAAGGAGGGCGCAGGTGTCGTTCGTAACTACGCAGCCGGAAGTGTTGTCGGGTGCTGCAAGCAGTTTGGCTGGTGTCGGTGACGCGATGGTGGCCCGTAATACGGCTGCGGCGGCGCCGACGACGGGGTTGGCCCCGGCGGCATCCGACATTGTGTCGGCGATGACCGCGGCCCAGTTCGGTCAGCAGGGCGTGGCGTATCAGCAGATCGCCGCCCAGGCGGCGGAGGTACATGAGCAGTTGGTGGCAGCATTGCGCTCCGGTGCGGGGGCCTATGCGGTGACAGAGGCGGCGAATGCGGCATTTGCGGGGTAACGGGGGCGTGACCCGATGAGCTTTATGATGTTCCCGCCCGAGCTCAACTCGGCCTTGATGTATTCCGGAGCGGGGGCGGGGCCGTTGATGGCGGCGGCGTCGGCCTGGGACGAGTTGGCCGCTGACCTGGAGACCACGGCCACCTCGTATCAATCGGTGATCCAGCAATTGACCGGCGGGCCGTGGTTGGGTCCGTCCTCGGCGCGGATGGCTTCGTCGACGGCGCCGTACATCGCGTGGTTGCAGGCCAGCTCGATTCAAGCCGCTCAGACCAGTGCCCAGGCCAGGTTGGCTGCTGCCGCCTATGAGGGCGCGTTTGACGCGACGGTGCCGCCAGCGGTGATCGCGGCCAACCGGGCGTTGTTGATGGCGCTCATCGCCACCAACTTCCTGGGCCAAAACACCCCGGCGATCGCGGCCACCGAGGCGCACTACATGGAGATGTGGTTCCAGGACGGCCTGACGATGGACACCTATGCGCTGGTCTCCCAGCAGGCCACCGCATTGCCGCAACAGACCGCCGCACCGACGACCAGCGACGGGGGGACGTCCGCCAACGCGGCCGCGGCCGCCCAGTCGGCGGCGAATACGACGTCCACGTTGGGCACCGACCTGCAGGCGCTGCTCAATGCCTACCTGGGAAACGCTCCCGCCGGGCAAACAGTAGCGGGGAACTGGAGCGCCGTGTTGGGCGATCTTGGCGTACCAACGAGTTTGCAGACCGGGCTCGTGAGCGCGGCTACGACGAGTGTGAACACCTCCGTCGGGTCGATCCTTCCGATTCAGGCCGCCTACTACGGGACGATGCTGGCCAGCATGCCGGCCCGCATGCTGATCAGCATGGCCAACTCGATGAGCGCCAGCCAGGCGTTGCAGGCGGGCAATCAGGCGATGCTGGCTGACGTCTCCAAAGTCCTCGACGGCAAGATGCAGGCCATGATGGGGGGCATCCAGGGCGAGATGCGGGCGTGGGCGCAGTCGGTCGGTGCGCAGCTGGCCTCGGCGCAACGGTTGGGCGGGCTGTCGATACCGAATGGTTGGGCGAACAGGGCGCCGGAGATGGCTGTTCGTGCCGCCCCGGTATTGCCCGAAACCAGTGTCAGCCCGATGAACCCGTCCGCGGGTCTGCCCAATAGCCCGTTCACCCAAGCTCTCATGGGTTCGCTCAGCGGGCGCGGTATGGGCACCCAGGCTGCCAAGACAGCTCCCGTGAAAGTCGAAACCCGCACGCCGGCCGGCGGGTGAGAGGTGGGGGGATGCTGTTGTCGCACAATGTATTAACGCTGAAATGACATCGAAATAAGGAGAAAGAGTTATGCCTACGCGTTTTATGACTGACCCGCACGAGATGCGGTCGATGGCGGGCCGTTTTGATGTGCACGCCCAGACGGTGGAGGACGAGGCCCGCAAGATGTGGGCATCGAGCCAAAACATTGCCGGTGCCGGCTGGAGTGGCACGGCCCAGATGACGTCGTATGACACCATGGGCCAGATGAACCAGGCCTTCCGCAATATCGTCAACATGCTCCACGGTGTGCGCGACGGGCTGATCCGGGACGCCAACAACTACGAAACCCAAGAGCAGGCCTCTCAGCAGATCCTGTCCAGCTAGCCCATCTCTCAAGCTATTTAGGAGAACATCGAAATGTCGATCAGTTATCAGTTCGGCGACGTGGACGCCCACGGTGCGTTGATTCGCGCCCAGGCCGCGTCGTTGGAGGCCGAGCACCAGTCCATCGTGCGCGATGTGCTGGCCGCCGGTGACTTCTGGGGCGGTTCGGGTTCGGTGGCCTGCCAGGAGTTCATCACCCAGTTGGGCCGCA
>NZ_JBAPPI010000794.1:0-5592 GCF_049280035.1 Mycobacterium sp.
TCCCCACCCCGGCGCCCGCGCTGGCACATCTGCGGGGAACCACCCAGAAGGCCAGCAGGATCCGCCAGATCACCGCGAAGAAGACCCGGGAATCGCTGCAGGCCACTGCACAGCTCACCCAGATCCACGAAGTCGACATGACCCGGATCGTGGCGCTGCGAGAAAGAGCCAAGGCCGCCTTCGCCGAACGCGAGGGTGTGAACCTCACCTTCCTGCCGTTCATCGCACGCGCCGTCATCGATGCGCTCAAAGCACACCCGAACGTAAACGCCAGCTACAACGAAGAGACCAAGGAGATCACCTACTACGACGCCGAGCACCTCGGCTTCGCTGTCGACACCGATCAGGGCCTGCTCTCCCCCGTCATCCACAATGCCGGGGACCTGTCACTGGCCGGGTTGGCGCGCGCGATCGCCGACATCGCCGCCCGCGCCCGGTCGGGAGACCTCAAACCCGACGAGTTGTCCGGCGGGACCTTCACGATCACCAACATCGGCAGCCAGGGCGCACTGATGGACACCCCGATCCTGGTGCCGCCACAGGCCGCGATGCT
Source organism: Mycobacterium sp. (assembly GCF_049280035.1). GTDB lineage: Bacteria > Actinomycetota > Actinomycetes > Mycobacteriales > Mycobacteriaceae > Mycobacterium. Next base: position 554 of record NZ_JBAPPI010000794.1, read on the forward strand.
GGGCACCGGTGCGATCGTCAAGCGGCCGCGGGTCGTCATCGACGACACAGGCAACGAATCCATCGGGGTGCGTTCGATCTGCTACCTCCCGCTGACCTACGACCACCGGCTGATCGACGGCGCCGACGCCGGGCGGTTCCTGACCACCATCAAGCACCGGCTCGAAGAAAGCGCGTTCGAGGCAGACCTGGGACTGTAGGCAGGACTTGAGGCGTGGCCGCCACCGTTGCGATCGCGGGATCATCCGGGCTGATCGGCTCGGCGCTGGTGACGGCGCTGCGCACGGCAGACCATCAGGTGCTGCGGATCGTGCGCCGCGCGCCAGCGAATGCCGGTGAGCTGCACTGGGATCCGGACAGCGGCGAATTCGACGCGGGCGCATTGAGCGGAGTCGACGCCGTGGTGAATCTGTGCGGCATCAACATCGGCCAGCGGCGGTGGTCGGGAGCGTTCAAACAAACCCTGCGCGACAGCCGCATCACGCCTACCGAAGTGTTGTCCAACGCGGTCGCCGACGCCGGCATCGGCGTGCTGGTCAATGCCAGCGCAGTCGGCTACTACGGTGACACCAGAGACCGGGTCGTCGTCGAAACCGATTCGGCGGGAACGGGTTTCCTTGCCCAACTGTGTAAAGACTGGGAAGCGGCCACCGCGGCTGCCCAACACGCCGGCACCCGTGTTGTGCTGGCCCGCACCGGATTGGTGCTGGCCTCTTCCGGCGGTGCGCTACGCCGGTTGCGGCCGCTGTTCTCGGTGGGCCTTGGCGCCCGCCTGGGCAACGGCCGCCAGTACATGTCTTGGATCAGCCTCGAGGATCAGGTACGAGCTCTGCAGTTCGCGATCTCCGACAGTCGGATCTCCGGCCCGGTCAACCTCACCGGCCCGGCGCCCGTCACCAACGCAGAGTTCACCGCCGCACTGGGCCGAGCGGTGAACCGGCCCACCTCGCTGTTGATGCCGGGATTCGCGGTGCGCGCCGCGCTCGGTGAGTTCGCTGACGAAGGCCTGCTGACCGGGCAGCGCGCAATCCCGGCCGCACTCGAACGCGCCGGCTTCGAGTTCCACCACAACACCGTCGGAGAGGCGCTGCGGTACGCCACCGCGAGGCCCGCTGTCGCCTAGCCGCGGGCGCGCGGTCGCCAGCCTGTAGTTGTAACCTCGGCCGTGTGAGTTCTATCCGCTCGAGCGCGGCCCCGATCGATGTCCGCCAACTGGGCACCGTTGACTACCGAGTCGCGTGGCAGCTGCAACGTGAGCTGGCCGACGCCCGGGTGGCGGGCGGCACCGACGCGCTGCTGTTGCTCGAACACCCGGCGGTCTACACCGCCGGGCGCCGCACGTCCGCGGACGAACGCCCAACGGACGGTACGCCGGTCATCGATACCGACCGGGGCGGCAAGATCACCTGGCACGGCCCCGGCCAGCTCGTCGGCTATCCGATCGTCACGCTTGCCGAACCGCTCGATGTGGTCAATTACGTTCGGCGCATTGAGGAATCGCTGATCAAGGTCTGCACGGGGCTCGGTTTAGCGGTGGGCCGGGTCGGGGGCCGATCCGGCGTGTGGTTACCGGCCGGCGACGGTAGGCCCGCGCGCAAGGTCGCCGCCATCGGTGTACGGGTCTCGCGGGCGACGACGCTGCATGGGTTCGCGCTCAACTGCGACTGCGACCTGGACGCGTTCGAAAGGATTGTCCCGTGCGGCATCACCGACGCCGGGGTGACGTCGATATCGGCCGAACTGGGCCGCCGGGTCGGCGTCGACGACGTCTGGTCGGCGGTCGCCGACGCGGTGTGCGACGCCTTGGACGGCCGGCTGGCGGTTAGCTCGCAACCGATTCCGGTCCGCGTAGCATCGACATCGTGACCGTCACTCCCGAGGGTCGGAAGCTTCTGCGTCTGGAAGTACGCAACGCGCAAACACCGATCGAGCGCAAGCCGCCGTGGATCAGGACGCGGCTGCGGATGGGGCCGGAGTACACCGAGCTGAAAAACCTGGTCCGGCGCGAGGGTCTACACACCGTGTGCGAGGAGGCCGGCTGCCCCAACATCTACGAATGTTGGGAAGACCGCGAAGCCACCTTCCTGATCGGCGGCGAGGTGTGCACCCGTCGTTGTGACTTCTGCCAGATCGACACCGGCAAGCCTGTCCCCCTGGACCGTGACGAACCACGACGGGTGGCCGAAAGCGTGCAGGCAATGAGCCTGCGGTATTCCACCGTCACCGGGGTGGCCCGCGACGACCTGCCCGACGGTGGCGCGTGGCTCTATGCCGAGACCGTGCGCGCCATCAAGAGACTCAACCCGTCCACCGGCGTCGAGCTGTTGATCCCGGATTTCAACGGCGATCCCGACCAGCTGCGGCAAGTCTTCGAATCTGCGCCGGAAGTGTTGGCGCACAACGTCGAGACCGTGCCGCGCGTCTTCAAGCGAATCCGCCCGGCCTTCTCCTATCGGCGAAGCCTCGGCGTGCTGACCGCGGCGCGGGACTTCGGGCTGGTCACCAAGAGCAACCTCATTCTCGGGCTGGGCGAGACGCCGCAGGAGGTGCGCACCGCGCTGGCTGATTTGCATGCGGCCGGGTGCGACATCGTCACGATCACCCAATATCTGCGCCCGTCGGCGCGGCATCATCCAGTCGAGCGCTGGGTCCCCCCCGACGAGTTCGTGGAGTATTCGGACTACGCCGAACAACTGGGCTTCGCCGGGGTGCTGGCCGGGCCGCTGGTGCGTTCGTCATACCGAGCCGGACGGCTCTACCAACAGGCCAGCAAGCGGCGGCGCTAGACGCACACCGCGCCGTCGCGCTGAGCCGAGCTTTCCGTATCCTTGGCGATTATGGCGAAACTCCGTGATGCCAAGGCGACCAAGGCCGCCAGGGCCGAGGCGAAAGCGGCCCGCAAAGCGGCCGCCAAAGAGCGCCGCAGTCAACTCTGGCAGGCGTTCACCGTGCAGCGCCAAGAGGACAAGCGGCTAGTGCCGTACATGGTCGCTGCGTTTGTGCTGATCGTGGGCGTATCGGTGGCGGTCGGGGTGACGACCGGCGGGTTCACCATGCTCACGATGATTCCGCTGGGCGTGGTGCTGGGCGTATTGGTTGCGTTCATTATTTTCGGTCGGCGTGCGCAGCGGTCGGTCTACCGCAAGGCCGAGGGCCAAACCGGTGCTGCTGCCTGGGCGCTGGAGAATCTGCGCGGCAAGTGGCGCGTCACCCCCGGTGTGGCGGCGACCGGCCATTTCGACGCCGTGCACCGGGTGATCGGTCGACCGGGGGTCATCCTGGTGGCCGAGGGATCGCCGACGCGGCTCAAACCGCTGCTGGCCCAGGAGAAGAAACGCACCGCCCGGCTGGTCGGCGAGATCCCGATCTACGACATCGTCGTCGGCAACGGCGAGGGAGAGGTTCCGCTGGCCAAGCTCGAACGCCACCTCACCCGGCTGCCGGCCAACATCACCGCCAAGCAGATGGACTCGTTGGAATCGAAGCTGAGCGCGCTGGGTTCCCGGGCCGGGACGGCCGCGATGCCCAAGGGCCCGCTGCCCGGCACCGCCAAGATGCGCGGCGTCCAGCGCACCGTGCGCCGTCGGTAGCCGCCGGTAAGTCAGCGCCGCACGACGGCGGTGGCGGTCAGGCGGTCCTGCAGCCCGCGACCGTCGACGTCGACGAACAGCGCCGGTACGACAAACGCAATCAGCACCCCGCGCACCGCGGCACGACCCAACCCGACGTGCATCCGTTCATCGACGGACGCCACCTGAAGTCCCAGTGCAAACTGCCCCGGAGTGAACCCGAACAACCGGACGGCGAGTGCGCCCAGCACCAACCAGATGAGCAAAACCGCCGACGACAGCAGACCCGGGGAGATCAGCCCGAGCGCCATAACGAGTGCGGCCAGGCCGTAGGCAAGCAACCAGTCAACAAGCAGCGCGGCCAACCGACGACCAAGCTGGGCCAACGAATGCGATCCACGTTCGGGCAAGCCGAGCCTCTCGCCCGGGTATCGCTGCGACGGCCCGGACTCGGGTGGCCCGGGGCCGGACAGCCAAGATACGATGCTGCGGGCCACCACCCCACAATAAGGTGAGGCCTGCCAAGCACTCGGCGGCGAACCGCGCCGTCGCGTAACGTCGGCGCAACGCAGGATTGACCCACGGGAAATCTTGCCTCCATAGCGTCTGGTCGGGTCGGCCAGTCACGACCGGTAAAGGAGAGCGCTTCAATGACCGCAGTAGATTCGAAGCCCGCAGCAAAGGAGAGCGCTTCTGTGTCCGAAAAAACGGCCGATGACATCCTCAAATACGCCAAGGACGAGAAGGTCGAATTCGTCGACGTCCGGTTCTGTGACTTGCCCGGCATCATGCAGCACTTCACAATTCCGATTTCATTTTTCGACGCGGACGTATTTGAGAACGGGATCGCCTTCGACGGCTCCTCGATTCGCGGCTTCCAGGCGATCCACGAATCCGACATGCTGCTGCTGCCCGACCTCGACACCGCGCAAATCGACCTGTTCCGCGCAGCCAAGACGCTGAACCTCAACTTCTTCGTGCATGACCCGTTCACCCTTGAGCCGTACTCGCGGGACCCGCGCAACGTCGCCCGCAAGGCGGAGAACTACTTGGTCAGCACCGGCATCGCCGACGCGGCGTACTTCGGTGCCGAGGCCGAGTTCTACATCTTCGACTCGGTCAGCTTCGACTCGCGCACCAACGGCTCGTTCTACGAAGTCGACGCAATCGCGGGATGGTGGAACACCGGCGAGCCCACCGAGAACGACGGCAGCCCCAACCTCGGTTACAAGGTCCGCCCCAAGGGTGGCTACTTCCCGGTTGCTCCGGTCGACCACTACGTCGACCTGCGCGACAAGATGCTGCAGAACCTGATCACCGCCGGCTTCAGCCTGGAGAAGGGGCACCACGAGGTGGGCACCGGCGGCCAGGCCGAGATCAACTACAAGTTCAACACGCTGTTGCACGCGGCCGACGACCTGCAGCTGTACAAGTACATCGTCAAGAACACCGCGTGGGCCGAGGGCAAGAC
>NZ_JBAPPI010000795.1:0-19343 GCF_049280035.1 Mycobacterium sp.
ATTCACACCATCGCCGGCCTTGAAATCGGCCCGGTGTTCGCGTCGGATACGGGCTCGGGACCGCCTCTCCTCACGATCTTGAAGGTGTTCAATGGCCACCAGAACCAGCGGCCGAGTGCGGCGGCGATCGAGGGGGTCATGAACGAGCGCACGATGAGCGTGTCGACCAGCAGGCCTATGCCGATGGTCATGCCCAGCTGGCCGACCACGCGCAGGTCGCTGACGATCATCGACATCATGGTGAACGCGAACACCAGGCCGGCGGCGGTGACCACGCGCCCGGTGGCGCCCATGCCGCGGATGATGCCGGTGTTGAGGCCGGCGTGGATCTCCTCCTTGAGCCGCGAGACCACCAGCAGGTTGTAGTCCGAACCCACGGCGAGCAGGATCACGACCGACAGGGGGATCACGACCCATTGCAAGCCGAGTCCCAGGATGTCCTGCCACAGCAGCACGGACAGTCCACATGCGGTGCCCAGCGAGGCGGCGACCGTGCTGACGATGACCAGGGCGGCTACCACACTGCGAGTGATCAGCAGCATGATCGCGAAGATCAGGATCATCGAGGCGATGCAGGCGATCAACAAGTCGACGGTGACGCCGGTCTGCATGTCGCTGTAGAGCGAGGCGGTACCGGCCAGTGAGACCTTCGCGTTCTCCAGCGGGGTGCCCTTCACGGCGTCGGCGACGGTTTCCTTGATCCCGGCGACGTGCTCGATGCCCGCCACCGAGGCCGGGTCACCCTGGTGGGTGATGATCAACCGGACGGCCTTGCCGTCAGCAGAGACGAACATCTTCAGGCCGCGTTCGAAGTCGGGGTTCTTGAACACCTCCGGCGGCAGGTAGAAGGAGTCGTCGTTTTTGGCTTCGTCGAAGTAATTACCCATAAGCGTCGAGCCCTGCGCCAGTTCCTGCTGGTGGGCCTGGATGCCGGCCATCGTGCTGTGCGTGGCCACCATGAAGTCGCGCATCGTCTTCATGGACTCGATGGTCGGCGGCAGCGTCGCCAGGATTTGGGGCATCAACTGGTCGAGATGATCGAGACTCCCCGTCATGACCTGCAATTGGTCGGCGAGCTCATCGATCCCGTCGAGGGTATCGAAGACCGAGCGAAGCGACCAACAACTCGGAATGTCGAAGCAGTGTTTTTCCCAGTAGAAGTAGCTGCGAATAGGTCGGAAGAAGTCGTCGAAGTCGGCGATGTGGTCCCGCAACTCGTTGGTAGTGTCCACGATGTCGTGCGTCTGGGCGACGATGTCATGGGTGGTGGCCGTGAGCTGCTTCATGATCGCGTACATGTGCTCCATGTTGGCGATGGTCTTGCCCAACTCGTCGGCCTGCTCGAGCATCTGCGCGGTGTTGTCGTTCTGAATCTTGGCCGTCTGCAGGGTGCCCGAGTTCTGCATGGCGATCTGGAACGGGATCGAACTGTGTTCGATCGGCGCCCCCAGCGGCCGGGTGATGGTCTGGACCCGCTCGATGCCATGCAAGTGGAACACGCTCTTGGCGACCCGGTCGATGACGAGCATGTCCGCCGGGTTGCGCAGGTCGTGATCGGCTTCCAGCATCAGCAACTCGGGATTCATCCGGGCTTGGGAGAAGTGCCGCTCGGCCGCCTTCATCGCGACGTTAGCGGGCATGTCGGTGGGCGTGAACTTCTCGTCGTTGTACTGCGGCACGTAGGTCAGCAGGCTGACGAAGCCGATGATCGCGATCACCAGCGTCACGACGATGATGGGCACGGGCCAGCGGACTACGGCCGTGCCGACCTTGCGCCAGCCCCGCGTCGAGAGCTCCCGCTTAGCATCGAGCAGACCGAACCGGGACCCCACGGCCAGGATCGCCGGCGCCAACGTCAACGCCGCAGCCACGATCACCAAAAGCGCGATAGCGCACGGCAAACCCATCGAATTGAAGTACGGCAACGTGCACATGGTCAGACACATACACGCACCCGCAACCGTCAACCCCGAACCCAGGATCACGTGCGACACGCCATGATAGGCCGTGTAGAACGCGACTTCCCGGTCCTGACCCGCCGACCGGGCTTCCTGATATCGGCCCAGCAGGAAGATCACGTAATCGGTTCCCGCGGCGATGGTCAGCATCGTGACCATGCTCACCGCATACGGCGTCAGACCGATGATGTTCAAGTTGCCCGCGGTGGCCGTGATGCCTTGCGCCGCAAAGAGTTCGATACCAACAATCACCAGCGCCAGAATCGCGGTCACGACCGAGCGGTAGACGATCAGCAGCATCACCAAGATGACGCCGATCGACACTACCGCCATCAGCTGGAGGCTCTTGTGCCCCGCGACGCTGACGTCGGCATTCAGCACGGTGTTGCCGGCCACGTAGGCCTTCACCCCCGGCGGCGAAGGCACTGAGGCGACGATGTTGCGCACGGCGGCCACCGACGTCTTGCTGGGGCCGGTGCCCTGAGCACCGACCAGGAAGACCTGCACATAGGCGGCCTTGCCGTCCGGACTCTGCGAGCCCGCAGCGGTCAGCGGGTCACTCCAGAAGTCCTGGACGTTCTCCACGTGCCCCCGGTCCGCGTGGAGCTTCGTGACGATCTGGTTGTAGAACACGTGCGCGCTGTCGCCGAGCTTGTCCTGCCCCTCCAGGACCACCATCGCCGTGGAATCCGAATCGAACTGCTTGAACACGTGACCGATGTTCATCATGCCGTGAAATGCCGGCGAGTTCTGCGGCGCCAGCGACACCGAATGCTTGTCCGCGACGGCGTCCAGAGACGGAGCCAGCAGGCCCAGGCCCACCGCGACCAGCACCCAGAACACGATGATGGGGATCGACAGGACGCGGATCAGCCGGGGGACGATCGGGCGGCGTGGCGCGGAGTGCGCGTTGCTCATACGGATTTCACCAGGCAGTAGATGAACGGTTGATATTCGTCGGCGCTGCGGTCATCGCGCACCTGGCCGTCGACGACGACGCGACACCGAAGGCCGTTGACTCCGCGAGCGCCCTGAGCGACAACGTTGGCCGACATCGACGGCAACGTCGTGACGATCGTGAAGGACCACGGCAACGCCGCAGCGTCGACGCGATGAGGCTGGCCGTTCTCGTCGAGGTAGTCGACGTTCACGCTGCCCCCCGAACCCGTGATCTCGTATGCGATGTGTTTCGGGTTGAACGGCTTCGTATTGTCACCATTGCCTGCGTCGGCCGACGCCGATTCGTGCGCGCCGATCGTGTCGCGGATTCGGACGACCGCGTATGCACCGAGCGCGACCACGACGACCAGAAGCAACGGCATCCACACCTTCTTGAACACTCGGAACAACGCGTGCCTCCTGCCCTTCCAGTCATCCGCCCGCCATGGGGTCGTCGAATGTCGACGTCCGTGCACAGCCCGACTCGAGCCCGCACGGCAGGACCTCCCAACTACGCGGAACCCGAGTTCCGTCTGAGCGGTAAGGAGATCTGTACCTCATGGTCGACCAGGTCTGCTCGCCGGCGCTTGACCGAAACCACGAAACACCCGAATATCTTCTAGATAAAGATTGCCGTGCAGTAGTTTTCGGCCCGCCGATACCGGCACGCTTGATGAAGATGCCGCTGAGTGCGGGCGTCACCTCGATGCGGATTAACGGCATCATCGCCGCCGCCTGGGCGCGTCGATCAGACTTCACGGACGACCGACCCAGCCTGGGGGCCGTTCGGAACCGCACAGCCCATTGCGCTATTGGCGATCGCCTCCAGAACTGGAAGCGCCTCGGAGACCGCCTCCCGGTAGCTGGAATAGCCTTCACCTAAACTCCTTTCGCTAACCAATCAGTAACGCGCCGTCACAGTCGGTCCATCGCCCGAGACATCCGCGCCGCCTCGAAATAGGCGAGCTGACGGCGCGGTTGGTGTGGCCGGGGCTGTGTCAGTGCGATGAGGATGCGGCCCAGTCCGCCCATCAGGGCTGTGTCCAGCCACCGGCGGCGGGTCGACGCGACTGGTCTGGCCGCTGCCGTGCTAAATGCAACTTGGCTCTCGGTAATCAGGACGGGTGCGTGCTTCCGTAGCGAGCAGCTAGGCGCGGGTGTCACGTGCGACATGGCAGTTCCCTGGTGAATGGCCCCGTATCGAGGGTCGTCCGCATACCCTGTGGGCTGAAGAGTCCCAAGAGGCCGGGGAATAGCACTCCGCCGGGATCAATGGGCGCCGAGTGGGCCAGCGTGCCGACTCGGATCGGCGCGAAGCCGGTTTGGGTGATGATTTCGGCGGTGATCCAGGCGGTATCGTTGTCGTCGGCCGCGTAGCCGATACCCCATCGACCGGGTTCCCGGCGACCTCGCAGCCACAGCGTTTCGGCGAGCTGGTGTGAGAAAGCGCGTGCCACCGATGATTTCGGGAACAGCTCAGCGGTTACCGTCCCAGAGGTTTTGCCGCCGAGATCCTTGATGGTCATCACACCGTCGTCGTGCCAGAGGAACGGATTCGAAGGGTCGATGACGACGGCGCCGGCCAACCGATCGCGATAAACCTCGGCGAACAGCGCAACGGCCGCATTCGGGATCGCCAGGATCGCCACTTCCGCCCCATCGATTGCTTCCTCAATCGTGCCGACCGGGTAGTCGATGTCTTCCCGCTGGTAGGCGGGCGGAGTGAAGGCGTCAGGGCGTCGCGCTCCAATGATGACCTTGTTTCCGGCCAGGATCAGGTGACCGGCCAACGCCGACCCGATCAATCCAGCGCCGACTATCGCGATCCGGTGCTGCAGTCCCAGTGGCATCTCCGCACTCCTGCCTGACAAAAAACGAAAAATGTCAGCAGTCAGTATGAGCGTATCAAGTACGACATGTCAACCTGTGCCACTACGTAAGACGGGCCGCGAAGATAACACCAGACGATTGACGTATCGAGTAATATGGCGCTTATGCCGCGACGATCGGCCAGTCAGCTAGCCGCACCTACGAGCACAGACGACGCGCGCGAGCGCATCCTGGCCGCCGCTGAACGCTGCATTGATCGCCACGGGATCCGCAAGACCACGATGGACGACGTTGCCTGTGAGGTTGGGTTGTCGCGGCCCAGCGTCTACCGCTATTTCGCTGACCGCGACGATCTGCTCATCGAGCTGATCACACGGCACGCGCGGGCCTTGCTCGTCCGGGCGCGCAAATCGGTCTCCCGGCAGAGCAGCCTTCCGGATCAGATCGTCGAGACTGTCCTCTACACCGCCGAACACGCCCGCCGGGACCCCCTGACACGGCACTGCATCGACCCCGATGGCACGAGCCTCGGCCGACGAATGAACGCTTCGGGAACGACGGAGATAATCAGAGCCGAGATGTGGGATCCCGTTCTCGACGCGGCCGTGGCGAACAATGAACTGCCACCTGGGCTGCCGCGGTCGGACATCCACTTGTGGCTGGGCAACGTCTCGGTGATGGTGATGCGCGGCCTTGAGGATGGTGACGGCGACGTCAGGCGCTACCGGTCGATACTGCGTCGCTTCGTGGTCCCTGCCTTCGTCAGCTCAAAAGCGCCAGTCGGCGTGTAATCACCGCCGCTTGGACTACAACGCAGAATCATCTACCTAAACCGTACTTGAGGTGACGGTTCGGGTTACCGTGCTAAGTGTGAGTAGTACCGAGCTGGGGGTCAACTCGGAAGTGGGCGCGCTAAGGGTGGCTATCCTGCACCGACCGGGCGCCGAACTGCGCCGACTCACGCCACGCAACAGCGATGATCTGCTGTTCGACGGATTGCCATGGGTCGCAAGGGCGCAGGAAGAACACGATTCGTTCGCCGAGTTGCTCAGCTCCCGTGGCGTCGAGGTGCTGCTGCTGTCCAACCTCTTGATGGAAGCTCTCGGCAGTGGCGCTGCCAGGATGCAGGGTATCGCCGCATCAGTGGACGCCCAACGCCTCGGAATGCCTCTGGCACAAGAGCTCTCGGCCCATCTGCGAGGCCTTGACCCGACCACGTTAGCGGATGTGCTGATGGCCGGCATGACGTTCGCCGAGCTGCCGTCAGATGCCCGCGCGGACAACTCGCTGGTGCACCGGATGCATCACGACAGCGACTACGCCATCGAGCCGCTGCCGAACCTGGTGTTCACCCGCGACTCGTCGATCTGGGTCGGACCCCGGATCGTCATCCCGTCGTTGGCGCTGCCGGCGCGGGCACGCGAGGCGTCGTTGACCGACCTAATCTATGCCCACCATCCGCGATTCACCGGTGTGCGCCGGGCCTACGAATCACGCACCGCGCCCGTAGAAGGCGGCGACGTGTTGTTGCTGGCACCGGGTGTCATCGCGGTCGGAGTGGGTGAGCGGACCACTCCGGCGGGTGCGGAAGCCTTGGCGCGCAGCATGTTCGACGATGATCTGGCCAGCACGGTACTGGCCGTGCCGCTGGCCAAGGAACGAGCGCAGATGCATCTCGACACCGTGTGCACGATGGTCGACACTGACGCGGTGGTGATGTACGCCAATGTCGTCGATACGTTGTCCGCCTTCACGATTGCGTGCACACCTGATGGTGTGAAGATCTCCGACGAAGCGCCGTTCGTCGAAGCCGCGGCCACCGCGATGGGTATCGACAAGTTACGCGTCATCGACACCGGGCTGGATCCCGTTGTCGCCGAACGGGAACAATGGGACGACGGCAACAACACGTTGGCGCTGGCGCCCGGTGTCGTCGTCGCCTATGAGCGCAATACGCGGACCAATGCTCGTCTTGCGGACGCCGGGATCGAGGTGCTGACGATCGCCGTATCCGAGCTGGGCACCGGTCGCGGCGGCCCGCGGTGTATGTCCTGTCCCGCCGCTCGCGACCCGTTGTAGTCGCGCGCGTTAGATCAACGACACGCCCACAGCAGGACACCAAACCATAACGATCCGGCAACCGATTTGCCGTTGCGACGCGGAGCCTGCCAGTGTGGTGGTTGTGACTATTGATGTTGACGACCTCGTCCGCTTCATCGAGCGAACACAGATGGGCAAGCGACCCCACCGGTGCACGCGGGGCCACTGGCTGCTGCCGGGACACATGATCGTCGGAAGCATGCCGTGTTCCTGCGGTCGGCACACCACATGGGAATGCGAATGCAGCGACGTCATCTACGAGCCGGCACTCACGCAGTCATGCACCTTGCTCAACGGTCGAGGCGGGGGACTCTAGACTCCGGACGCGAAGCCCTAACGCCAACTGGGCAGCCAGATCTCCATATTCCAGGTGGCCTGTGAAATCGGCTGACCGGTGAACACCGGAAACAGCCACGCGAAATTCGTCAAAACCAGTGCGACATAACAGGACACCGCGATCAGCCCGAGGGTGCGACGTTCGGCGTTCTGACCCGGTTTGTAGAGGATGTCGCCGAGGATCAGTGCGATCGCCATAGCCAGAAACGGCGCCATGGTGGCCGCGTAGAAGAAGTACATCTGCCGGTCGATGTCGCCGAACCACGGCAGCCAACCGGCGCAGTAGCCGACCAGCACCGCGGCGTAACGCCAGTCGCGGCGCACGATCGTCCGCCAGCAGGCGTAGCCGAGGACGGGCACCGAAAGCCACCACATCGCCGGTGTCCCGACCAGCATCACCGCCTTGACGCACGACTGCGCGCCGCAGCCCGGGACGTTCTGCTGGTCGATCGCGTAGAGCACCGGTCGCAGCGACATCGGCCACGCCCACGGTTTGGATTCCCAGGGATGGTAGTTGCCCGCTGAATTCGTCAGGCCGGCATGGAAGTCGTATGCCTTGGCGGTGTAATGCCACAGTGATCGGATGGCATCGGGTAACGGGAAATCCGTGTGCGGTCCGATCGATTGGCCGACCTCATGTCGATCGATTGCGGTCTCGGAGGCGAACCAGGGCGCGTAGCTGGCCAGGTACACCGCGAACGGGATGAGCAGGAAAGCGTAAGCGGTAGGGACAAGGTCGCGGCGGATGACGCCCAGCCACGGGCGCAGCACCTGGTATTGGCGGCGTGCCGCAACGTCGAACGCCAACGACATCAACCCGAAGAACACCACGAAGTACAGCCCGGACCACTTTGTCGCACAAGCCAAACCGAGTAGCACGCCAGCGCCGAACCGCCACCAACGCACACCCAGCCGCGGCCCCCACACCGTCTCGTTGCTGCGGCCCTCGGTCAGCGCCACATGCATGCGCTCGCGCACCTGGTCCCGGTCAACGATCAGCGCGCCGAACGCCGCGACCACGAAGAAAGCCAGGAAGCCGTCGAGCAGTGCCGTGCGCGCCACGACAAAGCTGACCCCGTCGCCGATCAGCAGCAGTCCGGCGATTGCGCCGACCAACGTCGAGCGGCTGATCCGTCGTACGATCCGCACGACCAGGGCCACTAGCACAATGCCGAGTACTGCGCCGGTGAACCGCCAGCCCAGTCCGTTGTAGCCGAAGAGGGCCTCACCGATGGCGATCAGTTGCTTGCCGACGGGTGGATGAACGACCAGACCGTATCCGGGGTTGTCCTCCACGCCGTGGTTGTGCAGCATCTGCCATGCCTGCGGCGCGTAATGCTTCTCGTCGAAAATCGGTGTGCCGGCATCGGTCGGCGAACCGAGGTTCACCGTCCGGGTCACCGCGGCAAGAGCAGTGATCACGGCGGTCACGACCCAGCCCTCTAGCCGGTCCACGGGCCCGAAGTCGGGCACCGGCATCATCGGCCCGGGGCTGATAACGGGTACTGCCCGCGCTGAAGCGACCGTGGCGACCAGTTCATCGGGCGGGGCGGCTGTCACGCGACCGATCGTAGGCTGTGCCCATGAGCGCTGGTCGACTGTTGCTGGGCGCGACGCCGTTAGGCCAGCCGTCCGATGCCTCACCGCGGCTGATCGCTGCCCTGTCGTCGGCTGATGTCGTGGCCGCCGAGGACACCCGCCGGGTGCGGACGCTGGCCAAGGCGCTCGATGTCCGGATCGGCGGCAATATCGTCAGCTTCTTCGATCACGTCGAAGCGTCCCGGGTGCCTGAGCTGGTCGACGCGATCAGAGCGGGCGCCACGGTGCTGGTGGTCAGCGACGCCGGGATGCCGCTGATCAACGACCCAGGCCACCGCCTGGTGCTGGCGTGCCTGGACGCCGGTCTGCCGGTCCGGTGTCTGCCCGGCCCGTCGGCGGTGACCACCGCGCTGGCGGTATCGGGACTGCCGTCGGACAGGTTCTGCTTCGAGGGGTTCGCGCCGCGGAAGCATTCGGCGCGAAGTGCTTGGCTGGCATCGCTGGCCAAAGAGCAGCGCACGGTGGTGTTCTTCGAATCACCGCGCCGGCTATCTGCATGTCTGCGTGACGCGGTCCAACAGCTCGGTGGGGATCGCCGGGCGGCGGTGTGCCGAGAGCTGACCAAGGTGCACGAGGAAGTGGTCCGTGGATCGCTGGCCGAACTGGCGACGTGGGCGGCCGACGGCGTGCTGGGCGAGATCACCGTCGTGCTGGCCGGTGCCATCCCGCGCGCTGACCTGCCGGCGCTGGTGGTTGAGGTGAGCGCTTTGGTCGATGCGGGGATGGGCGTCAAAGACGCCTGCGCGCAAGTGATTGCCGCTACGCCTGGAGCACCGTCACGGCGTGAGCTCTACGACGCGGTGCTGCGATCGCGCCGCTGAGGCGGCGCCCGCCCCGAGGATGGACGCCGCCTTGTGCAGGCATTCGTCCCATTCGGCGTCGGCGTCGGAGTCGGCGGTGATTCCGCCGCCGGACCCCAGCACCGCGTTGCCGGCCGTGTCGAATTCCACGGTGCGGATTGCGACGTTGAGCTCGCAGCCAGCTACCGGCGACGCCAAACCGACTGTGCCGCAATATACTCCACGTCTGGACGGCTCCCACTGTGAAATCAGTTGTCGGGCACGAAGTTTCGGAGTGCCAGTAACTGAGGCCGGCGGGAATGCGGCGTCGAGCAACGCGGACGTCGGCAGCTCGACCGGCATCAGCGCCGAGACCGACGACACCAGGTGCCACACACCCGGCGCGGGCCGCACCACCAGCAGCTCCGGCACGGTGACCGATCCGGTGAAGGCGACGCGACCCAGGTCGTTGCGGACCAGGTCGACGATCATGATGTTCTCAGCGACATCCTTGACCGAGGCCCTCAGCGCCGACGGCGGAGCGTCCAGCGGCAGCGTGCCCTTGATCGGGCTCGACGTGACGACCTCACCACGACGGCGCAAAAACAACTCCGGCGACAGCGAGGCCACCGCCCCCCACGGTCCAGCGACAAACGCGGCCCGCGCCGGGCCGGTGCGCGCAACACCGTCGACGAAGAAGTCCAGCGGTTCGCCGGTGATCGCGCCGGCGAACTGGGTGCACACGCAGGCCTGGTAGACCTCGCCGGCGCGGATCGCCTCCAGGCAAGCCAGCACCCCGCTGCGATGCGCCCGACGGTCGGCCGCGTCCCAGTCGATGCGGTACGGCCGCGCCGGCACCGGCGCCGTCAGGGCCTCCAACAGCCAAGCCGGCATGGGGGCACCGGACAGGCTCTCGTACCACCACTGCCGGTCGCGGTCGCAGCGCAATACGCAGTCCGTCCAGCCGCCTGCGGCTTGGGGTATTCGCGCAGGCCGTCCGTCGGCGCCGGAATCGGGGTAAGACAGGTAGCCGATCCAGCCACCGCCGACCGCTGTGCTGTCTGCACCCGGTCGCACGGCGAACGCCTCGGCGGCATCGACGGGTCGCACCGACACACTCGGCGCGATCACCGCCAGCGCATCGAACCAGTCACCGGTCAGCGCAGCCGGCGGCGGCAGATCCAGCCGGTTGGTGGCGTCGCCGATGGCGCGGAGCACCTCGGGTGCGCCGCCAAGATCGCCGAGCCGGTCGATTCTCACCCCACCAGCTTGGCAGTTCAGCCCCGGCTGATCTCGTGTGGGGTTGTCAGCCTCGTCAGCTTGTCGGGATTGCGCGTCGCGTAGAAGTTGGTGATTATGCCGTCGATGATCTCGATGGTGAACACGCCCTCCAGAAGGTCGGCGCGGTAAAGCAAGACGGCCGGCGCGGAGTTGCACATCGCCATTTCCACGCGAACATCGGGAATTTGGCCGGCCCGGCCCACCAGCCCGACGACCGTGCGAGCGACCTTTTCGGCGCCGACCACCGGTCGGCGCGCCGCGCTGGCTTTACCGCCGCTGTCGGCGGTCCACACCACGTCGGGTGCCAGCATTGCCATAACGGTTGCTACGTCGCCGGTTGACGCCGCGGCCATGAATTGTGCCGTGATGCGCGCGTTGTGCTCCGGGTCCACCGGGGTGAAGCGCCTGCGCCGGGCGTGCACGTGTTCGCGGGCCCGATGGGCGACTTGGCGCACCGCCGCTACGGATTTGCCCACTGCGGAGGCGATTTCGTCGTAATCGAAGCCGAACACCTCTCGCAGCACGAACACCGCGCGTTCGTCGGGGCCCAATGTCTCCAGCAGCACCAGCATCGCCATCGAAACCGATTCGGCCAGTACGACATCGGCCGACGGGTCCTGCTTCTCGAGCAGCAGCGGCTCGGGCAGCCACGGGCCGACGTAGTCCTCCCGACGCCGAGCGCCGGCGCGCAGTGCATTGAGCGCCTGACGCGTGACCAGCTGGGCCAGGTAGGACTTGGTGTCTAGCACCGTTGACAGGTCTACCTGCGCCCAGCGCAGATAGCTGTCCTGTAACACGTCGTCGGATTCGGTTGCCGAGCCGAGGATTTCGTAGGTGATGGTGAACAGCAACGGCCGCAGCAGCATAAACCGCTCGGCATGTTCGTCGGACGTGGTCACGGCACTGTGACCGCGTCGTTCGCCGGCTGTTCGGGCCGCTTGCCGCCCTTGAGCCAGAAGTACGACCCGGGTTTGGCGGCCTCGCGGCGAATCGACCACACCGTCGCCTTGCAGATTGCCTCTTTGATCGACGCGGTGATCCGGCCACCGAGGACGGCGTTGACCGGGGTGTCGTCGGTGCGGGCGAGTTGCAGGGTGCCATACGTGCGGCCCAGGCTGATGCACTGTCCGACGAACGCCTGGCTCAGCGCCGCCGGTTGGGTGCCGGCGATGCGACTCAGCACCGTGTTGGCGGCCTGTACTCCGAGCGGCCCGGCCGCCTGGCAGCTCATCCGCAGCGGCTGGCCGGACGGCGCCGCCGCGTCTCCGGCCGCCACGATGCGTGGGTCGTCCACGCTGGTCAGCGTTTCGTCGGTGAGCAACCGGCCCAGCGGGTCGGTGCTCAGCCCGCTGCGGGCGGCCAGCTCCGGCACGCCGAAGCCCGCCGTCCACACCGTCAGCGCGCTTGGCAGAAGCGCGCCGTCGGCCAGCACCACCGCATCGGAGCGGACCTCGCGGACCACGGCGGTCTCGAGCACGTCGACACCCAGGCGGCGCAGCCACTTCGCCACCGAGCGCCGGCCCGGCCGGCTCAGCGACGGCCCCAGCACGCCACCGCAGACCAAGGTCACCCGGCGGTGCCCGGCCAACTCGGATGCCGTTTCGATGCCGGTCAAGCCGGCGCCGATCACCACGACAGGCGCGTCGGGATGCAGCTCGTCCAGCGCTGCGCGCAGTCTTTCGGCATGCTCGAATTCAGCGACGGGATAGGCGAATTCGACTGCGCCGGGCACCGCCGCCGGCACCGCACCGGTGCTGCCGACCGCGTAGATCAGGTAGTCGTAGTCCAATACGAAGGAAGAAGCCAGCTCGATCTGGCGGTCGGCGGTGTTGATCCGCTCGGCGTCGTCGACGACTAGCCGGATGCCCTCGCCGAGCAGGCTACCGTAGTCGACGGCGGCGGTGCCGCTGCCTGCGGCCAACTGATGCAATCGGATTCGCTCGACGAAGATCGGACGTGGATTCACCAAGGTGATGTCGACGTCCGCACGCAGCCGCAGGTGGTTAGCGGCCAGCGTCCCGGCGTATCCGCCGCCGATCACGACGATGTGAGTGCGCTGGTCGGTCATTGCTGTCTCCTGTTCTTACGGGGTGTTCTGCCCTTGAGACACCGCCCAGCTCGCGGATGTGACAGCGTTTTGGCGGCTGTGACCAGGCTCACGTCGCCTGCGAAAACGCGGACAGCAGCAGATCCACCCGCGCGGCTTGATATTCCGGACGTAACCGGCCGCCGCGGTCCAGGGTGACCAACCCGTGCAGCGCCGCCCAGAGCACCTCGGTGAGCGTGTCGGCATCCCGAGTGCCTGCGACCATGCCGACCGCCGCCCACAGCTCGGCGAAGGCCGCGTTCAACTCAACCGGGGTCTCCGGGGCGGCGAAGTGCAGTGTCGTGGCGCGGGTGAACATCGCGTCAAACAAGGCGGGATTGTCGTGGGCAAACCGGATGAACGCGTGGGTGACTCGCGTTAAAGCGTCCCGGCCGTCGGTCGCACCGCTGCGCGCCCAAGACAGCGCATCGGCGAGCTCGCCGAATCCCTGCAGGGCGACGGAGGCGACGACTCCCTCCATGCTCGAGAAGTGCTTGTACAACACCGGCTGGCTGTACTCGATCTCGGTGGAAAGCCGGCGGGTGGTGACGGCGTCCCAACCCTCCTGCTCGGCAAGCTTGCGTGCCGTGGTGGTGATGAGCTGGCGTCGCGCGGCCCGGTCCCGGGCCCGACGGTCTTCGATGGCCATGGCGTCATGTTAGCGTCGATACAAAAACTAGCAATGCTATTGACACGATCAATGCCAAGGGTTAGCGTTGCTAACACCTACTACTGGAGGGAAGTCTGCGACATGACCACAAGTGCACAGGGCCTCGCCGAAACCTTCGTGACGATGCTCAACGAACGCGACCCGGATCTGGTCGACCGCTTCGTGGCCCGCGATTACATCAATCACAACGTCTTCGTCGGCGACGGACGCGAAGCCAATCGCCGCTTTTGGGGCGCGTTCTTCAGCGCCCTGCCCGATCTGACCGCGACGATGGAGGATCTCGTGATCGGCGGCGACCGGGTGGTGGGCCGTTTCACCTATCGGGGAACCCACACGGGCGAATTCCTCGGGATTCCCGCGACCGGCCGCGACGTCGAGATGCGATCGATCGACATATGGCGTGTGCAGGACGGCATGTTCGCCGAGCACTGGGACGAGCTGAACACCCTGGAGCTGCTGCAACAGATGGGTGCGCTGCCACAACCGGACCGGGCGGGTAGCGAGCGGTGATGGAGCTCGCGCGGCTGTGCGCATTGATCGCGGTGTTGGGCACCGCCGTGGTCTATGGCACCGACGTGTTCTGCGCGATGGTGCAACGGCCCGCCTTGAACCACGTCGATGACCAAGTCCTGGTCGCGGTGATGGGCAACGTGCACCGCTACGGCGACCGGCGGATGCCGGTGCCGGGGGTGCTCGGGCTAGTCGCCGCGGCGATCAGCGTCGCACTCGCCGCAGCGTCCGGCCGCTGGGCTGAAGCCGGTGCTGCGGGTGTCGGCGTCGGCCTGCTTATCGTCTGGTTGGTGCTCTATCTGCGAGTGAGCGCGCCGATCAATCGTCAACTCATTGCCGCGGCTGACCTCGCCCACCCGGCGCTGGATGCGCGTGCGCTGCAACGCAACTGGGACAGAGTCATCACCGCCCGAGCCACGCTACAGGGCCTTGCAGTCGCGGCATTATGCAGCGCGCTGGTCGTCTGAGGAGTGACGTCAATAATGTTCCAACTCAGGATCTACACGCTACGTACCGAGGATGCGCTCGACCGGTATGCGAGTGTCCACTGGGCCCGTCACATTTCAAGTCTCGACACATTCGGGGTGACCACCTACGGCGTCTGGACAGAACGAGCTAACGAGGAAAACCGGCTGTTCGCGCTCATCTCATACGCGGACGGTGCAAACCCCGAGGAGCTCACAAGCGAATATCTGGCCAGCGCAGAGTTCAAAGCGGACATGAAAGGCTTTGACCCCCAAGACATGCTCGACGTCGAGACAATCCTGCTGGATGCGACCGCGGCGTCACCCATGCGTTGAGGACGACCGTCATCCAGGCGGTCGCACGTCGAATCGTGTGGCGCCGTAGGGCTCGGAAGTGCCCAGTGCGAAAACCGTTGCCGGGACAACTCGATAAGCATGCCACGGCGAAGGGCCCGCCGATGGCGCGCTGTATTCGGCGGTCAGCGCCTCGCCGTCGACCACGGCCGGCCAGCCTCCGTCACGATATGCGGCGGCCACGGTGTGCAGCTCATCAGCGGCGGTGACTCGCTGGCCTGTCCCTTCGATGACGAGATCGAACGGGCCGGTGGCGATGCTCACCACGCATCGGGAGTCGCGAACGAGGTTGCGCGATTTGCGGGTTCGAGGTCCGGAGGTGAAGTACCAGGTGGCATCGACCTTGGCGATGCCCACCGGCATTACGTGTGGGCTGCCGTCGGGGTTGATCGTCGTCAGCCACGCGGTGTGCCGGTTGGGACCGCCGGTGTCGGGCGCCTGGGTGAGGTCGCTCGTCAAGACCTTGTGTACGCGCGACCATTCGATCGGCGGTGCGCCGTAGCCGTCGAGATTCTGTGATGTGATCGTCATGCGGGTATAGACCGTTGCCGGGGCAGAAACTCAGCGCTCGCGGCCTATGTGTCGGTGTCGACGTCGTCAGACAAAATGCAAGGCGCGGGGCCGTTGGTTTGCCGCGACCCAACAACGTAGAGAAGCCGTTTGAATTCACTCTGCTCGCTGGGCCGCAGGTCGGCCAACATCCTGTCGTCGGCTGCGCGCACGGCGGTTTCGGCGCGCTTGAGAAGTGCCCTGCCCTTGGCGGTCAGCTGGGCTGGGCGCGCGCGCCCGGACGATGCGGCCGCCGGCCTTGCGACCAGGCCCAGCTCTTGCAGCCCGCCCAACATCTGATCCATCGCCTGCGGTGACACGTTGGTTTCGCGGGCAAGCTCGGCGCTGGAGCGCCCGGGTGACATGGACAGGATCCGCATGCAGACGAACTGCGGCAGTCCCAGACCCAGCGTGCGCAGCTCCGCGCTCACCTGCGGCCGCAGCAGGCCCATCGCGCGCTGGAGCAGATGGCCCAGTGTCAGATCGTCATAGTCATTCATATCAACCATATTGACATATACCAAGTAGCTTGATATACCGATTGTCATGACTGAACCCTTGGATATGGACTCCGTTTTCGAATCGGCCTACCGCCGTGAATTCACTCAGCTCGGGGTGGGGGTGCGGGCGCCCTGGAGCATCGGCGAACCACAACCCGAGCTGGCCGCGCTGATCGAGGCCGGCAAGTTCCACGGCGAGGTGCTCGACGTGGGATGCGGGGAAGCCGCCATTTCGCTGTACCTCGCCGAGCGGGGTTACATCACGGTGGGCCTGGACCTTTCACCCACCGCCATCGACTTGGCCCGGCTTGAGGCGCAGCAGCGAGGCCTGACCACCGCGAGCTTCGAGGTCGCCGACATCAGCGCATTCACCGGCTACGACGGCCGCTTCGACACCATTGTCGACAGCACGCTGTTTCACTCCATCCCGGTGGATGCCCGCGACGGATACCAACGCTCCATCGTTCGCGCCGCCGCGCCGGGCGCGTCGTACTTCGTGCTGGTCTTCGACAAGGCGGCGATGCCCAACGGTCCGGCTAATGCGGTCACTGCCGACGAGTTGCGTGCTGTCGTGTCGAAGTACTGGGTCATCGACGAGATCACG
This sequence comes from Mycobacterium sp., assembly GCF_049280035.1. Classification (GTDB taxonomy): domain Bacteria; phylum Actinomycetota; class Actinomycetes; order Mycobacteriales; family Mycobacteriaceae; genus Mycobacterium. The sequence continues at coordinate 16,560 of NZ_JBAPPI010000795.1, forward strand.
CCCGCGCGTCTGTACGCCAACGCCCCCGAAGGGGGTTCCGCGGATTTGTCCACCTTGATGGGCGCCGAATTTCGCGCCGAGCCCGACGGCCGCGTGTCGGTCGCCGGCTGGCTGCTGTCGGCACACCTGGGCGCGTAGCGAGGTATGTGATGCCTGACCCGAAGCCCCCGCGGTGGCTGAAGCCGGCCAACAAGGTCATGATCGCGTTGCAAAAGCTCGGTATCCCAACGGGTCCGCCGATGGTGTTGACGGTGCCCGGCCGCAAGACCGGTCAACCCCGCAGCACACCGATGACGCCGTTCACCGTCGACGGGCAGCTCTACACCGTCGCCGGGTACCCGGGTGCCGATTGGGAGCGCAACGCCCGCGCTGCCGGCGCGGGAACGCTGAGCCACGGCCGCAAGAACCGGCCGGTCACGATCGTCGAGCTGTCTGCCGACCAAGCCCGCCCGGTACTGCGCGCTGTTCCATCCGAGGTGCCGATCGCCGTCGGCTTCCTCAAGCGTGCCGGGCTGGTGCGCCAGGGCACGCCCGAGGAAGTCGAGGCGCTCGCCGGACGCATCGCAGTATTCCGATTCGACCCGCTACCAACCAGCTGAGGAACCCATGCACACCGCCTACCTTGTCGTGACACTGGTCGCGATCGCCTTCAACGGGTTTTCCGGAGTGAGCGCCCTGCTGCACTTCGCACCGATCATTCCCGGCATGGAAGCCGCGGGGGTGCCCTTGTCGTGGCTGACGTTTCCAATCGGCACCCTCAAAACGCTCGGCACGCTGGGTCTTATTGTCGGCCTGTGGATTCCGGCCATGGGCCTTGCCGCGGCGGCCGGACTCGTCATCTTCTTCGTGTGCGCGATGTACACCCACGTGCTGGCCCACGACATCTCCCCGCAGTTCGGGCTCGCCGCATTCCTGCTGGCCCTCAATGGCGCCACCTTCGCGCTGACCGTCATCACCCATCCGGCCATCCTGTAGCCGTCGCTTGCGGACCACGACGGTGGAGCTGGAAAACGACCCAAGTAGGGTGTCGGCCCTGCCTGGCTCGATGAGTTCGGCGGGTAGCGGCAGTCCATCCTTGTGTCGGTCATGCCAAGTTCCGCTCAGATAAGGAGACCTAGCCATGTCACGTGTGCGCGTTCACAATTTTTCCGTTTCTCTCGATGGCTTCGGCACGGGAACCGGACAAAGTCTGGATGCGCCCTTCGGCCATGCTGGGAACCGACTGATGGACTGGTTCTCGGCAACGCGGACCTTTCGCGCGATGCATGGCGAACGCGGCGGAGGCGCGGGTATCGACGATGCGGTGGCCAGCAACTGGGGGCCTGGCATTGGCGCGGAGATCATGGGCCGCAACAAGTTCGGTCCCCAGCGTGGGCCATGGGCCGACGAAGAATGGAAAGGTTGGTGGGGGGCCAACCCGCCATTTCACACGCCGGCGTTCGTGCTCACCCATCACCCCAGACCTTCGATAGAGATGGAGGGCGGTACGACGTTCCACTTCATCGACGCTAGTCCCGCCGAAGCACTTGAACAGGCGCGAGAGGCGGCCGGTGGCCTCGACATCCGGATCGGCGGGGGTCCGTCGACGGTCCGGCAGTTTCTGGCCGCGGACCTGATCGACCACCTGCACATCGCGGTAGTGCCCATAATTCTGGGGCGCGGCGAACCGCTTTGGACCGAACTGGAGGGCCTCGAGGGCAGGTTCCAGGTCGAGGCGGTGAGCACCCCCAACGGCGTCACGCACTTCACTTTCACCCGCCGATAGCCGCAGCCCTGCCTCTAGCCTCCAAATCGCCGGCGCACCAGCGTAATTCCTTCGTGCGAGCAGCGCGGCTCATTCGGCTTGGTAGCGCGGGAACACACCGGCCGGCGGAGGCAAGACCGTGCCGGGCGCCAACCGCTCACCGACCGCGGCAAACGTTCGCCGATCTGCCGGCTGGGCGAGCAAATCCAGTAGTTTGCCCGCCGACTCGGGCATCACCGGCTGGATCAACAACGCCGCGATCCGCACCACTTCGCACGTCGTGTAGAGCACGGTGGTGAAGCGGGCCTGGTCTGCTTGCGATTCGCTCTTGCGCAGCACCCACGGTTGCTGCGCTGAAAAGTACCGGTTCGCGGCGCCGAGCATCAGCCAAATCGCCTCTAGCGCCAAATGCATCGCCTGCGAGTCGAAATCGGCGCGTACTCGGTCGAGCAGGCCATCGGCGGCGGCCAGCAATTCGGCGTCCTCGGGGGTGAAATCGCCGGGCGTCGGGACAGTCCCGTCAAGGTTCTTGGCGACCATCGACAATGATCGTTGGGCGAGGTTGCCCAATTCGTTGGCCAAGTCCGTATTGATCCGGGTGATGATCGCTTCTTCGCTATAACTGCCGTCTTGGCCGAAGGGCACTTCGCGCAGGAAGAAGTAGCGCACCTGGTCGACGCCGAATTCGTCGATGAGAGCGACGGGATCGACCACGTTGCCCACCGATTTGCTCATCTTCTCGCCGCTGTTGAGCACGAAGCCGTGCGCGAAAACCCTTGTCGGGAGCTCGATTCCGGCGGACATGAGAAATGCCGGCCAGTAAACGGCGTGGAATCTGATGATGTCCTTGCCGATCATGTGCAAGTCGGCAGGCCAGTAGCGGTGGAACATCTCGGATTCGGTGTCGGGGTAGCCGACCCCGGTCAGATAGTTGGTCAGCGCGTCGACCCAGACGTACATGACGTGTTCCGGATGCTCGGGCACCTTCACGCCCCAGTCGAACGACGTGCGGGAGATCGAGAGGTCGTTCAACCCCCCGG
>NZ_JBAPPI010000796.1:0-22946 GCF_049280035.1 Mycobacterium sp.
CGCTTAGGGATCGGGACGAAGGGCTGTAACCGGCGCGTTGGCGGGTTGCACGCCGATGACGAACACGACACCGACGCCGGGGCGCGAAACAGTCACCGTCCCCGCCGGACAATCTGGACAACCTATACAGCCTTCCGCGCGTCCAGCGCCGGAAGGCGTTTTTTCCGGCTCGTGGGCCGCGTCGCGGCGCCGTGCCGTCGCACTGGCTCGTCGATCAGCCAAGCGTGCCGGAAATGGATCCGAGGCTGCTCACGGTGCCTCCAAAGTCGGGTATAGGTCGAGATCGTCGGCCGCGTTCAGCAAGTCGGCCGCTAGCTTGCGTGCTGTGGCCGCGTCAAGTTCGACGTCGGGGGCGTACAAGCTGATGTGCCGTTCAACGGTGCCGTCGCCGTACTGCAATCGAGTGATACCGATGGGAAGAGTGGTGGTGTTGCACCGGGTGCCGAAAAGCACCGCACGTTTCTGCTTCCCCTGGCCTACTCGAGGCGAACGAGACAACATGGGCGTTTGGGCCGGCGGACCGCGTTGGCAGCGTCGGAAAAGCACGGGTCACAGCGTTGAAGCAGTTCGGTGGTTAAGCCCGTCGTCGAAACTACTGCGGACTGACTGCGGACGGGACTCGAAGCTGATCGGGAGGCCATGGGTCCCAGCGCGGCGAGGTTTCGGACAGCCGATCCACGCTGCTAAGACCGCCCCGCCTGTCCGGGGAGTGCGGTGGAAATGTCGCCAACGGCCAACAGCAGCCCAGCGACAATGTCAGCGAGGTGCTCACGGGTAGTGTCGAAGTCGCCACGCAGCCAGCCAGCGATAACCTCCATAGCACCGCTGACCAGGGCAAACGCAGCGAGGTCGGTGTCGAGCTGGCTGGCTGCGGCAGGACCGAGTGGATCCCTGATCATCGCGGCCATGGCGTTGGATATCGCGCGTGTGCTGTCCACGCGGGCGTGCTGCAAAACCTCGGAGGTGTGGGAGCGCAGGAGCAACTGGCCACGACGCGGGTCAGCGGTGAGGAAATCAAGTGCCGCATCGGCCGTGGCGCGGACTTGCGCGCGTATGTCGGGCGCCGCGCTACTCGTCGCAGCCTTAACTGCCTGCAACCCCTCGGCGGTAAGGTCACGCACGATCGCTTCGATCAATGCATCCGAATCGGTGAAATGCTCGTAAAAGTAGCGGTCATTGAGCCGGGCCCGCGCGCACACCGCGCGTTTCGACACTGCTCGTGCGCCGTCCTCTGCGAATAGATCGAGAGCTGCCTCAATCAGAGCGACTCGGCGGGTGACGCGACGTTCGTCGGCCGTCACGCCACCGTAGGAGCGCTTCGCGATTGCCATCAACGGCATTGTGCCTGACACCCCCTTGACCATTCGAGATTTCTGGTGCAGTCTGACACCACAATAGCTTCTGGTGCAGCCATGCACCAGAATTATCTGACAGAAGGGTCAACCATGTCGGTCCGATTCCTGGACAGGTCGATCGACACTCCGAACACGCCGATCGAATCCATGTGCACTTCAGTCGAATCTGTCGCAGACCGATTCGAGCGCGTGATGGGATCGCGGTTCCTCGTTCTGTTCGCGCCTGCCCTCTTCGACGAGATGATGCTGCCAGCGGTGTCGGCGGCACTGGTTGATACGGCCCGGATAAAGAACGACCCCCTCGGACGCGCGCGGCGCACGGCTGCATCCGATCAACTCACGTTTATGACCAAGCACGAGGACCGCCGCGAGGAGATGCAGCGGCTGGTTCGGCTGCACCGCGACATCAAAGGCGTTGGGCCTGACGGGGTTCGCTATAGCGCACTAACCCCCGAGCCTTGGAACTGGAACTTGATCAGTATCTTCTTCATGCATCGTGGTGCTTTCATCGCTCTCAGCGGCGAAGACCTCAGCGTCGCGGGCAACCAGGCGATCTGGGACCGCTTTCGTGCGCTGACTAAAGACTTGCAGATGCCCGGCCGCGCACGACAACTCCCGGATAGCTATGAGGAGCTGTGCGCGTACTACGAGAAGATGGCGGTCGAGAAACTCAAACACACCGCGAGCCTTGACATCGTCATGGCCGCCACGCTCCGGCCGCGACGGCCTGAGTACATGCCTGTTGTCACGGCGCCGCTGTGGAGGCTGCTGGGACCGATCGGCGGACACATTGTGGCGGTCTTGGGTTTCGGCATCATGCACCCCCGTGTGCGGTCGTTGGTCCCGATGCGCTGGGCGCGCCGACATGCCTTGGAGTTCGCCGTGCTGACCAGGCTGCTTCGTATTGCTTACCGTTGGTTACCCCATCGACTCACCGACACGCCCTTGGCGCGCAATGGGTGCGAGTACGAGCGAATCGTCGCCCACTACAAGGGAAGCGGACTGACATCGTTCGCGCCTGGTGCGACTCAAACGTGTGTTGAGGCCGATGCGTGATCATGAGCGACCGCACCCGTCCCTACCACCTCCGCGTCGCCGACGAGGTACGAATCATTTGTGAGGAGTGATCAGTGACCACTGAACAAACCACAGCGGCGACCCGACGCCCGGACACGGCGCCGAACCGCTCATCGGCAGGCACGATATGGGCTTGGCTTTTCGCTGTCCTCGGTATCAGCGCCGTCGTGGCTATCGCATGGAATGCACGCGACTACCCCGACGCGCGGATCGGAAATCCGAACGTGACCGGGGCGCCGCGTCCGGTCGAGCCACTTTTCGGTTACACGCATTGGCTCGGGGCGCTGCAAGTTTTTACGATCATCGCGGTCATCGGCCTCATCGCGGCTTTCGTGTGGGGTTGGCGTCGTTATGGCCCCCACCCTTACCTGCTCATGGGTCTGGTGACCACCATCATCGTCTGGCAGGACCCGATCATGAATTGGGCGCCATACGCGGTGTACAACCCCCGGCTGTGGCACTGGCCGGAGTCCTGGCCACTGGTGTCGCTCTCGCCCACGATCGAACCGTTTGTCGTCATCGGCTATGTGATGTTCCAGTTCGGCCCGTACTTTCCGGCAGCCTGGGTCCTGCGAAAAATCCAGGCTCGTCGGCCCGTTGATGCGTTCGTGTGGCGCCATCCGCTGAGCAGTCTTGGCGTACTGATATTGGTCTTCGGATTCATCATCGACATGATTCTTGAGGTCACGCTGGTGCGCACTGGTATGTACATCTACGCGCAGGTGATCCCGTTCGGTTCAATCTTCGTCGGCACACCGCACCAGTTTCCGTTGTTGTGGGAATCCGTATTGGTCACGGTGGTGATGATTCCGGCGGGGATTCTGGTCTATCGCGACGACACAGGCCGCACGGTTTCTGAGAAATTGGCCCAGCGCGCCCGCATCTTCCGCAGCCGGCCGGCACTGGGCTCGTTTCTGGTCATGCTCGCCATCATTAACGTGGCGTACTTGATGTACGGCGCCGCGTTCACGGCCATCAAGTGGTCGAAGGCAGCAACGTCAGTCGCTTGCCCCTGGCCGTATCCGGACGCCAAGGTCTTTGATCCTCAGGGCTTTTACGAGAAGAACGGCCAGAAGGGCCCGTATTCCGTCGGAATCATGTCCACCTGGATGAGCGGCCAGCCCAACGGGCGTCCGACCGCGCAACTCGGATCCGTGAGCCAACGTTGCGCGCCAGGCAGCAATGGGTGAGCCGCGCGGGTACGAACCTACATCCAAATTTTCGGGCCTCCGAGCAGCACCTGGAATGGAAGGCCGAGCAACTGGTAACCAATTTCATTCACATCCGATGGAATAACGGAGGTTCCTTGATGCCTGACCCTGTCGAAATTGTTCGCCAGTTCTGCGCACTGATGGAGAAGCGCGATCCCGAGGCGATGCGTCCGTTCCTCGCTAGCGGCGCGGTCTACCAGAACGTCGGGATGCCGGCGTTTACAGGTGTTGAGGCGATCTTGGAGAACATGGGGGCGCAGTTTTCGATGTTTCCGGATGCCTACGCGTTTGAGATCTTGAACATCGCCAGCGAAGGCTCTGTGGTTCTGACCGAACGGCTTGACTACATCCAAGCCCCTGACGGCACGAAGCCCGCCGTTCCCGTCATGGGGACTTTTGTGCTCAATGAGAGCGGGAAGATCACTCGCTGGACTGACTATTTCGACGTGTCTCTGACGGTCAAGCTTCTGCAAGGCGAGGACATTAGCGCATTGGTGCCCGCGGCCTCGACCTAGGCTGCGGTGCCCTCCAGTTGGGTGGCGCCGTGGCGATTTCAGGTAAGCAGTCTGCGGCCATCTGCTGATTCACGCCCGAACCCCCCTAATTATCACGACTGGCACCGCAAGCTGACGTGCTTTCAGGCGTTAGGTGAGCGGCTCAAGTATCCGATAGACGGTTGCCCGGCTGACGCCAAGGGTGGTCGCTATAGTGCTGGCCGACTCGCCGCTATCCCCAGACATTGGCTATCCATCCCCGCCTATCTGCCCGGCCCTTTCAATCGCATCCTGGTCGGTGCACACTTCGGCGCGAGCGCTTGTCGAGTGTGCTTGTGACACCCAAGTTTTGCAGCGATCTTTGGAGAAACTGAGAACGTTGGTTTCGAGACGTCAGACTCCGGGCAAAGAAGCGCCGCTATCGGTTACTCGACTCAGCCGGTTAGTTCCACAGTGCTCTCGTCGAACTCGGCGACAATTCGCAGACTCCCACCGAGTGCGGCGACGTAGGACTGCAACGTGCCCAGTTCGGTATGCGACAGGTCCCCGTTCTCCAACTTGGACACCCGTGCCTGCGATACGCCCATCGCGGCGGCGATGTCGGACTGGCGGGCGTGGCCTTGCGCCTTCCGGATCTCGGCGAGGCGCTGAGCCTGCACGGCGTCGTGCATTTCTTTACGCGCCGCGTCGGCGCGGCCGTTATCGACGCGGCCCTCGGCCACTGCTTCTGCGCGAACCTCGCGCCAGTTGCGTGCCATGGTCATTCACCTACTTCGGCTGCGAGCCAGCTCTCGTAGCGTCGCTCTGCTATCGGAATGTTTTTGTCGTACCAGCGTTTCCAGTCACCCGCCTTGTCACCGCCAAGCAACAGAATCGCCTGCCGTCGCGGATCGAAAATGAACAGGACCCGGATGCTGGTGCCCGCGGGCCGCAGCTCCTTTCATGCTGTGGAACTTCGATCCCTTGACCTTATCCACCGTCGGCCGGCCCAGCGTTGGTCCTTCCATCTCGAGCAAGTCGATGGCACCGGTGACCGCGGTCATCGCATCGTCGTCGAGCGTGAAGTACCAGTGTTCGACCTCCTCGAGCAGGAGTATTTCCCAAGACATCGACATTAATATAACTCCAGGGTTATATGCAAGGTCTTCGGTGGTCAGGCAGACGTCTGGTCGTCTGAGCCCCGGGCACATCCTGCGCCCACATCTCCTGGCTGTCATCACCGCCGTCTACTCCGAATTTCCGAAGGCGTCGTTCACCGGCCAGCCGACTGCAGCCAGTCGTCGCTTAACCCGCTCGGTGTCTTCTGGCGACGGCATCTCGTCGCCACCGCGATGTATGGCTATGCGGGTCAGTCCGCAGCTGCGACCAAGGTAACGCCGTTTACCGCGGCACCGCAGGTCGCGAGTCCGAGCGCCCAGGCTACGCAGGCCACCGCGACGACGTCGGCCACGGCAACCTCGGCGGGAACCGCTCAGTCCACGTTCAGCGAGCTGGTTTCCAGCTTGCCGAGCCAGTTGCAGGGCCTTGCTTCGCCCGCGTCGACAACGTCGGCCACCACGTCCTACCCGATACTCACCGGAGGTAGTCACCGGCTATAACAGCTACTCGTCGCTTTGGTACAACACCGAGGGCCTGCCGTACTTCAGCGTCGGTATGGCCAACTTCGGTGTCCAGATCGCAAAGAGCACGGGCATGCTCGGTGGCGCCGGACCAGCTGCTGCCGAGGCCGCTCCCGCCGCGGGCGTGGGCGGCTTCGGCGGAATGCTGGGTGGTGGTGGTGGCGGAATGCTGGGCGGCGGCGCGCCGATCTCTGCCGGGCTGGGCAACGCGGCCTCGCTCGGCAAGTTGTCGGTGCCGTCATCCTGGGCAGGAGCCACCCCAGCGCCAAGCCACGCGCCGATCTCCGTCGAGGGTCTAGCCCCCGCTTCACCGGAGACCGGGGGACAGGGAAACCTGCTGGGTGGTATGCCGCTGGCCGGCGGCCCGAGCCTCGGCGCGGCCCACGCCGGACCTCGATACGGGTTCGCCCCACCGTCATGGCCCGACCACCCTTCGCCGGATAGCGAATTAGTCTGGCGGCGTAGGGGTCATCGACCCGATGTAGTACGTTTCGTGCCCGGTCGGATAGCCACCGCCGTCGGTGGAGATGTGAACGTGGTCGTAATGATTGGCGGTTTCGTTGCCGTAGTCCGCCGTCCAGCTCGGCGCGCCAATACCCGGGTAGTACTTCTGCCGCCAGATCACGTGCAGTACGCCCCATCGTTTGGCGTTCGCCAGGGCGTATCCGGCGATCTGGTTGCCGAGCTCGATGCCTTCGGGGCTGTGGAAGTTCGGGATCATCACGTCGATGGCCAATCCGTTGGGATGCCACCTCAAGGCATCCTGCCGGTAGCCACCGATGGTGGTGATCTGCGGGAACAACACGCTGATCGCACGGGCAGCCCAGATGGTCTTGACCTGCAACCCGTTCTCCGGCGCGACGCCGGGAGGTAATACGAACTGGAAATTCTGGGCCGCGACCGGTGCGTCTGCCGTCAACAAGTGCGCTTCGGCGGCAGTGGCGATGTGCGGCGCGTCGGCCGGCGCAGGTCTGGCGGTTGTCGGCGCTGCCGCCGGTGTCGCCGGTGTCGCCGGCGTGGTCTTGACGCAGCACCGAGGCTCGGTGTGTTGGGCGTAGAGCATGGCGGCAGAGATGACCAGCGTGGCCGCGAAAGCTAACCAGCGCCCGCGACCCTTGGCTAATGAGTCTCCGCTCACGGACAGCACCTTACTGCGGTGTTCGGCGCGGTGTGGCAAATCAATAAACGACTGGGGAGTAGGAGGCCGAATTGCCGGTGCCGTCGCAGGTCACGTCGACGCCGTAGGTTCCGAGCGCCGGGAAGATGATGGTCAGCGGGGCCGACGGGCTGGGACCAGTCACCGTGGTGTTGCGATCATAGGGAAGCGCTGGCGTATTCATCACGCCCACCGAGTGGTAGTGGCAGACCTCCGTCGCGCCTGGGGGATTGTGCGCATCGACGATGGTCGCGTACACCGCCATCCCGCCACCGCCGTAGATAACCTCAAGGCTGCCGTCCTGATTCGCGAAGTAGGTCGGATTGGTTTCGGCCTGCGCGGTCCCGGCGCTCGCGTACAGCAATGTCGAAAGCGAAACTGCGGCGGCCGCGCCGATCGCCGAGGCGCGCAATGTCTTCTTATTGCGGACGGTGTTCATGAGGTGCTCCTGTTTCCGCAGCCGGCAATACCTATCCACCGAGAATAGGGCGCGCGACCGGTATCCGAACTGGATTTAGCCGGTCTGCACGGGTCTTGACTACCTCAGCGCGGTGCTGCTAAACATGGCGTGGCCGTACAATTGGGCGATCGCCCAAATCTTGCATCGGTGGACATCAGGGATCGAGGTCGGCATGGCGGGCCGGATGGACGGCAAGGTCGCATTCGTGACCGGCGCTGCGCGCGGCCAGGGCAGAAGTCACGCCGTCCGATTGGCACAAGAGGGTGCCGACATCATCGCCGTCGACATCTGCCGGAAGTTCGAGGCTTCGCCCGCCGAGGGCGCCACGCCGGAGGATCTCGACGTGACCGCCGGCATGGTCAAGGACGCAGGCGGCCGTGTCATGACGGCCGAAGTGGACGTTCGTAATTTCGATGCACTGCGCGCCGCCGTCGATAGCGGGGTGGAACAACTGGGCCGGCTTGATGTCATCGTCGCCAACGCCGGAATCGGTACGACCGCCGGAAAGCTGCACAAGACCGACGAGGCGCTGTGGCAGGAGATGATCGACGTCAACCTCAGTGGCGTGTGGAAGACGGTGAAGGCCGGCGTTGCGCACATCCTGTCAGGCGGTCGCGGCGGTTCGATTATCCTGACGTCATCGGTCGCCGGCAATAAGGCCTATCCACACGTCGGCCACTACGTTGCGGCCAAGCACGGTGTGATCGGCTTAATGCGTTCGTTCGCAGTCGAACTGGGGCAGCGCATGATCCGGGTAAACGCCGTTCTTCCGACGCATGTGAATTCGCCGTTGCTGATGAACGAGGCTACCTATCGAGCTTTCCGGCCGGAGTTGGAGAATCCCGGCCCGGATGACCTTGCGCCGGTGTGCCAAAGCTTCCACTACCTACCTATCCCCTGGGTGACCCCCGAAGACATCAGCAACGCAGTGTTGTTCTTGGCCTCCGACGAAGCGCGCTATATCACGGGGGTGGCACTGCCAGTCGACGCCGGCAGTTGCCTGAAGTAAGGAAGCATCGATGACTCAAGCCAACCACACGGATGTTTACTACGACCCCTACGACGTCGGCATCAATGCCGATCCGTACCCAACCTACGCGCGGCTGCGCGACCAGGCCCCGATCTACCACAATGAGCAGTACGACTTTTGGGCAATATCAAGGCATTCCGACGTCGAGAAGGCTTTGGCGGACTGGGAGGTCTTCTCCAGCCGCCGAAGCGACATCCTCGAACTGGTCAAATCGAAATTCGATATGCCCCGCGGCGTGATGATGTTTCAGGATCCACCCGAGCACACGATGCTGCGCGGGCTGATGTCACGGGTGTTCACGCCGCGCCGGATGGCCGCCATCGAAGACCAGATCCGGCAATACTGCATCCGGTGCCTCGATCCCCTCGTCGGGTCCGACGGGTTCGACATCATCGCCGAGCTGGCATCGATGATGCCGATGCGAGTTATCGGCATGCTGCTGGGAATCCCTGAATCCGAACAGATCTCAGTTCGTGACGCCAACGATGCCAACTTACGCACCAAGCCGGGCGCGCCGCTCAAGGTAGCCGACGCCGACTCCATTGCCGACGGCCGGATCTACGCCGACTACGTCGAGTGGCGATCGCAGAACCCGTCCGACGATCTGATGACGACGTTGCTCAACGTCGAGTTCGACGACGAGCAGGGCGTGCATCGCAAGCTGACGCGTAAAGAGGTGCTGCATTACACCCTGGTGGTAGCCGGTGCCGGAAACGAGACAACCGGTCGACTGATCGGCTGGCTGGCCAAGGTGCTCGCCGAACACCCCGACCAACGCCGCGAAATTCACCAGAATCGATCGCTGCTGAACCGTACCGTCGACGAGACGTTACGGTTCGAGCCTACCGGACCTCACGTCGCCCGTTGGATGGCAAAGGATTTCGAGTTCTACGGCACCACCGTTCCGGCCGGCAGTGCCATGCTGCTGCTCTTCGGCGCCGCTAATCGCGACCCCCGCCGGTACACCGATCCGGATACGTTCAACATCCACCGCGACAACATCTCGCACATCACCTTTGGAAAAGGCGTGCACTACTGCCTGGGCGCGAACCTCGCACGCTTGGAGGGTCGCGTCGCACTGGACGAGATTCTCAACCGCTGGCCAGAATGGGAAATCGACTACGACACAGCGCAACTCGCGTCAACATCTACTGTCCGCGGCTGGGAGCGGCTGCGCGTCGTACTGCCTTAAGGAGACGCATCCGGTGCGCTGCGGGCCCGGCGATTCTTCGGTGTCGGCATCTCGAATCGGTCGAGGAAGCGATTGACCAGTGCGACGGCCTCCTGGTGACCGCCCGCGGTGCCGAGGCCCTGCTCGAGAATCAGGGTGCGGCCGATCGCGGCGATGACGACCGCGATGGCGGCGGGCGGAAATTCGTCTGTGTCGATACCGTGTTCTCGGACGATGAAGTTCAGCGCGGTGATCTGCTGCTCGCGCCACCGCTCGGACCAGGCCGCGATGTCTGCCTTGATCTCCTTGTGGTGGTTCGCCAGCCCCATGAACTCCAAAAGCAGTCGGGTGTCCTTGGGTTCGGTGAGGGTCTCCCAGAAGGCGTGCAACGGGCGGTCAGAGGCTAGCGCATTCTGCTGGCGTTCCAAATAGACCGCGGCGCCGCGACGAAAAACGGCCAGATACAACTCGTCCATGGTCGGGAAGTAGTAATGCACCAGTGCCGGTTTCACACCGGCTTTGGCCGCCACCCGGCGCGATGTGGCTGCGGCGTAGCCCTCCTCTACCATGATCTGACTGGTTGCGTCGACCAGCATGTCGCGAGTCGTGGAGTCGCGCGGCTTTGGTCGTTCGGATGCGGTCACAGTCTGGTCCTATCATACGGCCGGTCCGATAGCGGGCCCCGCTACCTGAGCGACCGCCCAAATCATTCCGGCCTCATGCTCGCACCTCTGCTCGCAGCGGTCAAGGTTTGGCGTCCGTTCCACAACAGTCTCCGCCAAGCCGGTGGTTGAGATTCAAGGCCGTTCACTTGACCGCCGTCGACGCGGAGTGATAGGCATGTTTGGGCGGTCGCTCAGGAAGGCGGGTTACGGGCTTGAAGACGGCGGTCGTGACCGGCGGTGCGTCAGGGATTGGCCGCGCGGTCGCCCAACGGTTGCGCGACGACGGATTTCGGGTCGCCGTCATTGACCTGTCACCGACCGAGGACGGGTTCGGCCACGTCGCCGACGTCACCGACCGCGCCCAGATCGACACCGCCGTCGCAGCGATCCGCGAACGGTTCGGCCCGATCCTGGTGCTGGTCAACGCGGCCGGGGTAGAGGGCTTCAAGAAGTTCGCGCATATGTCCTTCTCTGAATGGTCGAAGGTGATCGACGTCAACCTGAACGGCGTATTCCACACCATCCAGGCCGTGCTGCCCGACATGGTCGAGGCCGGATGGGGACGCATCGTCAACATCTCGTCGTCTAGCACGCACTCCGGCCAACCGTTCATGGCGCACTACGTGGCCGCAAAATCGGCGGTCAACGGCCTGACGAAATCGCTGGCGCTGGAATACGGGCCGTCCGGGATCACGGTCAACGCGGTACCGCCGGGGTTCATCGACACACCGATGCTGCGCAGCGCCGAGAGTCGGCATCTGCTCGGCGGCTCGGTGGAGGACCACATCAGTCGCACACCGGTGCGCCGGGTGGGCCGCCCCGAGGATATTGCCGCCGCATGCTCGTTCTTCATATCCGAGGAGGCCAGCTACATCACCGGGCAGATCCTCGGCGTCAACGGCGGTCGCAACACCTAGATAGGGATCTGAGGCGAATAGATGTACGAGAGAGATCAGCTTTTCATCGACGGGAAGTGGACTCCGCCGATGTCCGGGCTGGAGTCGGACGCCGTCATCACGGTGGTATCGCCGCACACCGAGGCAGTCATCGGTCACGCTGCCTGCGCGGGACCAGCCGACATCGACCGGGCCGTCGAAGCCGCCCGGGCCGCTTTCGACACCGGACCGTGGCCACGCATGCAGCCCGGCGAACGCATCGAGGCGCTGACCCGGCTGGCGGGCATCTACAAGGAACGGCGAGCCGACATGGCGGCGCTGATCTCGGCCGAAATCGGTGCGCCCATCACCTTCGCCAAAATGGCGCAGGTTCGCCTGCCGTTGACCATGATCTCGGCGTTCTGTGGATTGGCGGGTAGCTACGAATGGCAGCAGACCCGTCCGGGGTTGTACGGCAAGGACATTCGGATTCTGAAGCAGCCAGTGGGAGTAGTCGCTGCGATAGTGCCGTGGAACATGCCGCAGTTTCTCACCGTCGCCAAGGCGGTGCCGGCGCTGCTGGCCGGCTGTTCGGTGGTGCTCAAGCCGGCGCCGGAATCGGTGCTCGACGCGCAGTTGCTCGCCGATCTGGTCGCCGAAGCCGACCTTCCGCCCGGTGTGCTGAACGTGGTGCCGGGCGGTCGCGAGGTCGGCGAGCTGTTGGTGGGACACCCGGGCGTCGACAAGGTCTCATTCACCGGGTCCACCGCGGCCGGCCGCCAAGTAGCGCTTGCCTGCGCCGCGGGACTCAAGCAGGTCAGCCTCGAACTGGGCGGTAAGTCGGCGGCCGTCGTGCTCGACGACGCCGACCCGTCGGCCGTCGCCACCGGTATCCAGATGGCCAGCCTCGCCAACAGCGGCCAGGTCTGCAACGCGCTGAGTCGCATCCTGGTGCCGGCCGGCCGCGAGGACGAGTTTGTCGACGCGTTGGCGGCGGCGATGGAGTCGATGACCGTGGGCGACCCGGCCGATCCGAACAGCCAGATCGGCCCGCTGGTGGCAAAGCGTCAGCAAGAACGGGTCCGCGGCTACATCGAATCGGGCAAAAACGAAGGGGCGCGGCTGGTGACCGGCGGCGCCGACATGCCCGACGGTCTCGACACCGGCTGGTATGTGCGGCCGACGCTTTTCAGCGATGCGAGCAATGACATGCGGATCGCCCGCGAGGAGATCTTCGGCCCGGTGCTGACCGTGATTTCCTATCGTGACGAGGACGAGGCGATCCGGGTCGCCAACGACTCCGAGTACGGGCTGGCCGGGTCGGTGTTCACCTCCGACGTCGACCGCGGATACGGCGTGGCGGCCCGGGTGCGGTCGGGCACGTTCGGTGTCAACGAGGGCTACATCATGGATCCGGCAGCCCCGTTCGGCGGTGTCAAGAACAGTGGCTACGGCCGCGAGCTGGGCACCGAAGGAATCGACAGTTACACCGTAAGCCAATCGATTTCGGCTGCGGCGCCCGCGAACTAGTGTCGGGTGCCGCCCACTTCGGCGGGCAACGGTGGCGGCAACGGCGTCGTTGCTGTCGGCGACGGTGGCGGCGCGGCCGGCGCGGAGGTAGCCGGCGATGCTGCAGGCGTTTTCGGCCCGTGGAAATACACCATCGGTTCTCAGTGGATCACCCGGTTACCCTCGCTGACTTCCAGAGACTTCGACGTCACCGTGTAGGTGGCGCCGTCGTTTTCGGCCACGTATCCGCCGTCGCCGGACGCCGTCGCCGGCACGACCAGCTTGGCGCCGTCGCCTATTCGCACGCCGCGATACTCATACTTACCGCTCTGGGTTTTGCAGACCGCCACCCGCGAGCTCGCCGTGCTGCCGAAAACCACCGCGGTATCCGGCGCCGCGCAGTGTGCGGTTGAGTCGACGAAGCCCAGGGCGTCGGTCGCGGGGTCGGCAGCTGCCGATAGCACCCGGCAGGCGAACATCGCCGAAAATGCCGCCGCGGCGACGGTGGCGCGGATGTAAGGCCTAGGCGACGACATCGGGCCTTCACCAGAACAAGGCTGATGAAGTTGCGCGCGTCCCCGCGCCGCTCGACGACCAAATCGTTAGCTTCTCGAGATCCATCAGGTGACTAGCGCTAGATTCGACGCGCGCGCCGATGAAAGGGGCCAGCCATGGCGAACTCCCGCAAACTGCTGTTCGATCCGAACACCTACGACCCGTTGCACTTCGACTCTGAGACGCGGCGCCAACTCCGCGCGGTGATCGACTGGTTCGAAAGCCGCGGCAAGGCGAAGCTGCTGCGCGACGATCTCGAAGCGGCGTGGGTGTCGGACTTCCTCGACTTCATCAAGCAAGAGCGGATCTTCGCGACCTTCCTCACCCCCTCGGAGTACGGCGGCGGCGACCCGAACAAGCGTTGGGACACCTCCCGCAACGCCGCGCTGAGCGAGATCTTCGGGTTCTACGGACTGTCGTACTGGTACGCCGAGCAGGTGACGATCCTGGGCCTCGGGCCGATCTGGCAGAGCGACAACATCAAAGCCAAAGAGCGCGCCGCCGCACAACTCGACGCGGGCGGCGTGATGGCGTTCGCGCTCTCCGAGCGCGAGCACGGCGCCGACATCTACAACACCGACATGGTGCTGACACCCGCTAGCGATGACGACGAGGGTGTCATCTTTCGCGCGTCAGGGGAGAAGTACTACATCGGCAACGGGAACGTGGCGGGCATGGTGTCGGTGTTCTCGCGCCGCACCGACGTCGACGGCGCCGACGGTTACGTGTGGTTCGTCGCCGACAGCGGCCACCAGAACTACGAACTGATCGGCAACGTCGTCCACGGCCAGATGTATGTCAGCAACTTCCGGCTCAACGACTATCCGGTGCACGAGGAGGACATTCTGTGCACAGGGCCGGAGGCGTTCTCGGCCGCGCTCAACACCGTCAATGTCGGCAAGTTCAACCTGTGCAGCGGCTCGATCGGGATGTGCGAGCACGCCTTCTACGAGGCGATCACGCACGCCAACAACCGCATCCTGTATGGCAATCCGGTTACCGACTTCCCCCACGTGCGGGCCAGCTTCGTCGAGGCCTACGCCAGGTTGGTCGCGATGAAACTGTTCAGCGACCGAGCGATCGACTACTTCCGCAGTGCCAGCCTCGATGACCGTCGATACCTGCTGTTCAACCCGGTGACCAAGGCCAAAGTCACCTCCGAAGGCGAGACGGTGGTCACCCTGTTGTGGGATGTGTTAGCCGCCAAAGGCTTTGAGAAGAACACGTACTTCTGCGAAGTCGCCCGGCTGATCGGCGCCTTGCCGCGGCTGGAAGGCACGGTGCACGTCAACGTCGCCCAGATCCTGAAGTTCATGCCCAACTATATGTTCAACCCGGCCGCTTACCCGGAGATCGGCACCCGCGCCGACGCGGCCGACGACGTGTTCTTCTGGGCACAGGGCCCGGCTCGGGGCGCATCAAAGGTCCAATTCGCCGATTGGACAGCGGTCTACGAAAAGCACTTGACGATACCGAATGTGGCACTGTTCTATGAGCAGACCCTTGCGCTTAAAGAGCTGCTGGCCACCGCCGCGCCGGACGCAGACCAAATGCGCGACCTCGATTTCCTGCTCGTCGTCGGCCACCTGTTCACGCTGGTTGTCTATGGCCAGTTGATTCTCGAGCAAGCCGGTCTGATCGGACTCGATGCCGACCTGCTGGACCAGATCTTCAATGTCCAGATTCGCGATTTCTCCCAGTATGCTGTCGCCTTGCATGGCAAGCCGAATTCCACGTCGGCGCAACAGGACTGGGCGATCGCCGCGGTGCGCAAGCCGGTAGCCGATCAGGACCGTTTCGACCGGGTCTGGCAGCAGGTCAAGGCCTACGACGGCGCCTACGAAATGCGGCCCTAGCCACCAGAGGGCACGAACGGAACGTCGTCGGGTGCGGCGCGGCGCGCGGCCAACATCGCGCGGGCCGTATCGCCGATGGGAATCCGCAACGGCAGCTGCGGCTTCTCGGCGGCGTCGGCGATCTCTGCCGCGACCTGCTCGGGGGTGATCATTCCGTCCCGCGGCCCGCCGCCTTTGAGTAGCTCTGCGTAGGGATCCGCGGGCAGGGTGTAGGTGGTGACGTCGAGGGCTAGGCGTTCACTGACGTCGAGGTCGGCCAGCGAACGCGGATCACGTGCGGTGGCCACCACGCGGTGTCCACGCCGGGCGAACTCCTCGGCGATGGCGCGACCGATCCCACGACTGGCTCCGGTGAGGAGGACGGTTGACATAGCGTCGGCTCCTAGCGGTGTCGGCGGAGATCACCGGATCTGGTTGTAAACTGATCGGTGTACCCAGTTATTCCAACCAACCTGAGGTAGCGCCGGATGCAAACCGAGCCCGGCCTAGTATCAGTGCATGCGCGGCGCGAAGATCCTGATCACCGGGCCAACCGGACAGGTTGCCAGTCCCATCGCCCAAGCCCTGGCGGCCGAAAACGAAGTCTGGGGTATCGCCCGGTTCACCAACGCGGCGGTACGCGAGGCCCTGGAGAAGTCAGGGGTGCGGTGCGAGACGGTCAACCTGGCCGCCGGGGATTTCACCGGCATCCCGTCCGATTTTGATTACGTGCTCAACTTGGCGGTGGCCAAGAGCGGGAACTGGGAGAAAGATCTCGCGGCCAACGCGGAGTCAGTCGGGCTGCTGATGGCCCACTGCCGCAACGCCAAAGCGTTCCTACATTGCTCGTCAGGTGCGGTCTACGACCCGCCGGGCGACGAACCGCGAACCGAGCACGCTGCCTTGGGCGACAACCACAAGCCTTTGTTCCCAACCTATTCCATCTCCAAGATCGCCGGCGAGGTCGTTGCCAGGACGATGGCCCGCGTGCTCGACGTTCCGACTACCATCGCCCGGCTCAACGTGCCGTACGGCGACAACGGCGGCTGGCCGTTCTATCACATGGAGATGATGCTCGGCGGCATCCCGATCCCGGTCCCGGCCGGCGGTCCGGCCCGCTACACCCCGATCCACGAGGACGACATCATCGCGACCATCCCGAAATTGCTTGAGGTGGCCTCAGTTCCGGCGACCACGCTCAATTGGTGCGGGGAGCAGACCGTCAGCCTGCAGGAGTGGTGCGGCTACCTTGGCTCGCTGGTCGGCAAGGTACCGGTCTTCCAGGAGAGCGAGCAGGCGTTGCGCGGTAATCCCACCGACCCGAGCCTGATGCGTGAGCTCGTCGGCGCCGCCGCCGTCGACTGGCAAGACGGGATGCGCCGGATGGCCGCCAAATTCCACCCGGAGCTAGTCAGCTCGTGAATCGTGTCGAGCTGACTATCGGTCGAACTCGATGGGCAGACTCTTCGGCCCACTCAGGCTGACCATCGGCTTCCATGGCACCGGTCCGCCCACGCGCGGGTTCAACAGCCGGCTTGCGAGGACGTTGAGCGCTTCGGCAATCTCACGCCGGGCCAGGTTGGCGCCCAAGCAGTAGTGCACGCCGCCGCCGAAGGTCAGGATCGGCGGCGCTCCCTCCCGAGTGATATCCACGCGGCCCGGGTCGTCGTACACGGCCGGATCACGATTGGCTGCAAAGGTATTCAGAAGAACCATGGTTCCGGCGGGGAATACGTAGCCGTCGAGCTCGGCCTCCTCGGCCACCAAGCGAAGCGTTCCACACGCGATCGGCGAGTGGCGCATGGTTTCTTCAACCGCGTGCATCGCAAGTTCGGGGCGCCCCTTGAGCAGCTCCCACTGCTCGGGGTGCTCGCATAGGACATGGACCGAGGCGGCCACCTGATTTCGGGTGGTGTCCGTACCCGCCAAGAGCAGGCCGCCCGCGAGCATGCGCAATTCGGCAGCGTCGAGGCGATCGCCATCATCCTCAGCGCGAATGAGGTCCGAAAGCAGGTCGTCGGTCAGGCTGTGCCGCCGCCGGGCGACCATCTCGTCGACGTAGTCGTCGAGCTCGCGCCACGCGCGCATGACGACAGGCTCGACCTCGCGAATATCGACGTTGAAGTTGAAGGCCTTGAAGACGTCGTCGGCCCACGAGGAAAACTGTTGCCAATCCTCTCGGGGTGCACCGAGCAACGCGCAGATGATCGGGACCGGGTAGGGGCGCGCGAGATCGGCCACGACGTCGCAGTGGCCCGCATCTGCCACTCCATCGACCAGACCGCTCATCACCTCGATCATCGTGTCGTGCAGGCGCGTAACCGTTCGGGGCGTGAATGCCTTGGAGCACAGACTGCGCAACCGATGATGCGCGTCGCCCTCCAGGCACAGCAGGCTATTGACCACCTTGTCCCACAACGGGCCCGAAGTGACGCCCTGCGCGAGCAGGCTGATGCCGGGCGGAATCTGGAAGCGGGTATCACGAAGAACTGAACGGACCAGGTGGTACGAGAGCACTTCGGGTCCATAGGGTCCAAGTGCGATTGGGGCCAGCCGTTGCGCCTGCTGAATACGCGGGTAGACACCTGCGGGAGTTTCCTCGGCGTCGTATGTGAGCGTCGGAAGATCGGCGTCGAAAACGCTTGCGGGAGCTGTACCGACGGTCATGACGGTCTCCTCGAGGTCACGGTGTACCCGGCGCCGACCTCAATCCTCCTTGGCGATCAGCCGCTTCAGCGCCTCGCGGTCGGAGGCCAGCAGCTCGTCGATGCGCGGCTGGTTCACGTCGGCGACGATGATCTCGCCGACCTCCTGGTAGACGTTGCTGAAGATGCCGTGGGACTTCATCTTCTCGGTCTGATAGATGTTGTCCTCAGTCGGTGTCACGTAGTACACGATCTCCGGCTTGAACCGATGGATCAGCCACAGGTGGATGACGTCCATCAGCCGCTTTTTGCGCATTTTCTCGGCGAACGTGTTCTGGTCACGCACCGTGAGGATGTTGCGTCCGTGCCGGTCCTTGATCGGGTCAACGACCGCGTTGGCAACCGGCTCGTCCCCCTCGCCGTAGATGCCGAGTTCGAGCACATCGGATCCCGCACGTCGCGGCCGCAGTTGCACGCGAAGCTTTTCCGGAATCTGGTTGTGCTCGCTCCACAGCGCCAGCCACTCCTCCAGCAGCTTCTTCGGCACCTCGGTCTGCACCAGGTGCTGGTGCTGCGTGGAGCCCTCGCCCATGGCCTTGGTGGTCGCCGTGCGGCCGGAGGAGGCGGCCAGCGCGGCATCGCTGCGCGGCCCACCGACCAGGGTTTGCGGCGTGCGGTAAGGCGACTCGACAAGGCGCATCTTGCGCTGCAAACGCGCCAGCGCCAGCATGCCGTCCTGACGCAGCGAGGTAGCGAACTCCTCGGCGGCAACGCCGTCGATCTGGTGTCCGCCGTAGGTGATGAAGTTGAAAACGAAGCCCATCTTGCCGAGCTCTTCAGGGAACGCCCGCATTTCATCGTCGGTCATGCCGGTGGTGTCCCAGTTGAACGACGGTGACAGGTTGTAGGCCAGCATCTGGTCGGGGAACACGGCATGGATCGCGTCGGCGAATTCGCGCGCGTCGACGAGATCTGCCGTCTTCGTCTCCATCCAGAGAATATCGGCGAACGGCGCTGCGGCAAGCGATTTCGCGATCGCATACGGGATGCCGCCGCGGATCTGGTAATAGCCTTCCGGCGTCTTGGCCCGCTCGCTGTCCCAGCCGGGGTCGGCGCCGATCTCGCGGGCTTTTTCGCGGGCGGTATTGAGCGGTGCGCGCTGGGCGAACTCCCGCCATTCGGCGACGCTCATGTCGCGCGGTTCGCCCTCGCTCTCAGCGAATTCGAGCAATTCCGCCACGGCTTCGCCGTAGGTCATCAGCCCTGCGTCGTCCTGCCAGGCATCCACGAACTTCGACTCGACCTCGTCGAAGACCGCGTCGATCGACACCTGCGCGTGGTCCGGCGCCGCGGCCGCCTTGGCGATCAAGTCGGCGATGCCTTGACGCTCCAACCAGGCATCGGCAGTGGCGTACTCGCCGTCTGGCAGGGCATAGAGCAGATGACCGTTGAGCTCTTTGAATCCCGCGTCGTAGAAGCGTCGCACCATCGCGAGGAAGCAGGACTTGTAGGACGGGATTTTCAAGTTCGTAGTGCCGAGCACGAACGGCTGGTCACGCTCGTCGGCGCGGCTGTCCAGCAGGTTGGCCGCCTCGGCATCGGTGCGCGCGACGATGATGCCGGGCACCCGCATGATGTCGAGTTGGAAGCGAGCGGTGTTGAGCCGCTTGATCTGTTCGTCGGACGGCACCAGAACCTTGCCGCCCTGATGCCCACACTTCTTGGTACCCGGGCGCTGGTCCTCGATGTGGTATCCCGGCACGCCCGCTTCGACGAACCGCTTGATCAGGTTGCGCACATGCGGATCGCCGCCATGGCCGGTGTCGGCGTCGGCGATGATGAACGGCCGGTAGTCGACCGCCGGTGTTCTTTCACGTTGTTCGTCGCTCATCCGCAGCCGCAGGTATTGCTGATTGCGGTCAGCGGTCAGCAGGGCGCGGACCAGCCCGGCGGCCTCGTCGGGCACTTGGCTCAGCGGATAGCTGGCCAGATCGGGCCCCGGGTCTTCGGTGATCGAGCCCTTGGCGGAAGTCGCCCACCCGCCGAGGTAGATGCCCTCGATGCCCATCCGCTTCATGGTCACTGCCTGCCCCGGCGAGTACGGGCCGAAGGTGGTGATGCTCTTGCGCTGGGCGAACAGCTCGCGCAGCCGAGGGTAGAAGGCCTGCGCCGCCTCGCGCGCAACGATGTAATCGCTGGGAATGGTGCCGCGCTGCTCTACAACTTGGCGTGCGGAGTACAGGCGAGTGATTCCTTCGAACCGCGGGCTGTCGAAGTATCGCTGGGTAGCCGCGACGTCACCGTGGAAGTCGTTCTCGAGTGGTGTGCGGGCCCCGGTGTCCGCGTCAATTGCCATGATCGTTCGCTCCTCTTCCAGCCCAATTCCCCCGATAGTGCGAGCCTATAGGCTGCTGTGCGGCATAAAGTTTCAAATCGGGATCTCCTTAGCCAGGAACAGCCGCATCGAGGATGCCGCCAACTGGGCGCCGCTAAACCCCAGGTTAATTAGCGTCGGGGTCATTTTGGCCGTTGGGGCTGGTCGCCTCGGATACACTCTCGCCACGCGGCGACGGCGCCGCATCCGAGGGGAGCCGTGATGAGTTCTCGACGATCGGCGCGCACGCTGGGCTCTATACCGGGGGCTTCAAAGGGGGATTCAAAGGGGGAACTGCCGCCCAGCCGCACCGTCCCCGTCCGCGCCCCGGATGGCACCCGCCTGCACACCGAGGTATTCGGGCCCGAGAATGGCTATCCGATCGTGCTTTCGCACGGCATCACCTGCGCCATCCGGGTGTGGGCCTACCAAATCGCCGAGCTGGCCACCGATCACCGGGTGATTGCGTTTGACCATCGCGGTCATGGCCGCAGCGGCGTTCCCCGACGCGGCGGGTACAGCCTTGCTCACCTTGCGTCGGATGTTGACGCCGTGCTGGAGGCCACCCTGGCACCGGGCGAGCGTGCCGTCATCGCCGGACATTCGATGGGCGGCATGGCCATCGCCGCCTGGTCAGACCGGTACCGCCATAAGGTCGAGGCGCGCGCCGACGCCGTCGCGCTGATCAACACCACCACCGGTGATCTGCTGCGCGAGGTGCGGCTGCTGCCGGTTCCGGCGCCGTTCGCCCCGGTCCGGGTGTTCGGTGCGCGCGCCTTGGTGAACATGTTCGGTTCGTTCACGGTGCCGCCCGCCGTACGGCGCGCCAGCCGCGAAATGATCTCGATGCTGGCGGTCGGCGCCGACGCCGAGCCCGAGGTCGGCGCGCTGATCTACGACCTGTTCAACGCCACATCGCCGCTAGGACGCGGTGGCTGCGGCAAGGCGTTGGTCGATGCGCTGCAGCGTCGGCACATCAACCTCGCCGGCCTGACCGTCCCGACACTGGTTATCGGCAGCGAACGCGACCGGCTGACGCCCCTGGTCCAATCCCGGCGGATCGCCGCGGCCGCACCCAACCTGCTGGAGCTCGTCGTGCTGCCCGGTGGGCACTGCTCGATGCTGGAACGCCCCGCCGAGGTCAGCCGGGAGCTGCGCGGGCTCGCCGAGTCGTTCAGGGGCAGCCGACGCATCAGCTCATAGCCGCTTGGCGACCTCGGCGGCTGCCCGTTGCCCCGAGCGCACCGCGCCATCGAGGAAACCAGTCCACTCGTCGGCGGTCTCGGTGCCGGCCCAATGAATCGGTCCGACCGGACGGCGTAACCAAGGCCCGTAGCGCGTCCATGAGCCGGGTGGCACCGCAGCGGTCGGGCCGCCGGGCGCGAATTCTTCTGCGCCCCAACGGTGATCGACGTAGTCGAGGGGCTTGAGCGCTTCCTCGCCGAACAGCGATGCGAAGCATTCCAGCGCGCGCTGCCGACGCTGATCGGCGGGCAGGTCGTCGAAGGTGCGGGCGTCGACGAACCCCAGCAGAATGCCCGGTCCGTCGGGCTGCGGGCTGACGTCGAAGGTGATGAACACCGGGCCCTCGTCGGACAGCGCTTCACCGGAGGCCCCGTTGCCGCGCCAGAATGGGGTGGCATAGGCGGCATACGCCTTGGACAGTCGGCCCTGCGGCCAACCTTCGGCGAGTCGGTCGTATTCGGCAGCCAGCGGGGGAGTGAATTCGATGGCCCTCCGATGGGCCGGCGGGATCGCGACTACGACGAATTTGGCGTCGGCGCGGCCCTTCTCGCAGGTGACGCTCACCCCGCCGTCGTGGTGATCGACGCGTCGCACTGCGGCCTCCAGTACCACCCGATCGCCGAGCTCGGCCGCCGACCTGTCGGCGATCTGTTGCGTGCCGGCCAGGAAACGGTCCTGCTGGGCACCGTTTTCCACGTCGAGCAGCCGGTCCAGACCGCCGGCCGCCCGCACGTAGCGGGCGGCGTGCAGCATCGACACGTCGTCGGGTTCGCATCCCCAGGTCACCCGGGCCATGATGGCCAGCAGATCGCGTGAGGTTGCGCTGGCGCGCACCGACCGCAACCAGTCGCCCAGCGACTGCCCGTCGAGCCGCGCGGCGCACCGGGCGGTCCACGGCTCGGTCAGCGGAACGGCCCGCGCGATCCGCTCGAATTGCCAACGCACCCGGGCGATGTCGATCAGACCCCCCAGCGACAGCCGCGGAATGGTGCCGCTGTACGAGCGGACGGCGCCGCGCCACCGGATCAGGTTGGCGCCGTCGTGGTAGGTCGGGACGGTAGGGATACCGAGCTCGTCGGCCAGCGCCCGGACCGCGTCTTGCGTCGGGCCGACGAACGTGCCGCCCAGATCGACCGGGATGCCGGCGACATGACCGGTATGCGAGCGTCCGCCCACCCGGTCGCGGCCTTCGAGCACCAGCACATCGTGTCCGAGTCGCGTCAGTTCGCGGGCCGCGGTGAGGCCGGCGAACCCGGCCCCTACCACGACGACATCGGCGGTCCAGGTCGCGTCGGGCATGCCCTTAGTCAACCGCATGGGCGCTGCGTAGGGTGAACCAGCCTGATCGACGACGAGATGCTGCACACCATCGCGGCCTGCGGCACCCGTGCCGACGTGGCGCGACACATTCGCGACCGTGTCGACGGTGTCGCCGACACCGTTTTCCTGTATCAGCCGGGGCCCATGGGCCTCGACACGCTGGCCGCGATCATCGACCAGCTTGGCTGATCGCCTCGAATGTGGGTTTGTGTCACGCGTTTCCGCCTTCCCTTCAAGGGGTGGATGCAACACATCTGATTTAGGAGTGTTGCTGTGCCTCTTCCGCCGTTGAGGTCTGTTGTCGGTCAGTTCTGGGGTCACATTGGTAATGGCTGCACTGCCGCGGAGGC
>NZ_JBAPPI010000797.1:0-14541 GCF_049280035.1 Mycobacterium sp.
ATCAGATTGCCCTGCATGGCGGTCAGCGGCACCAGCAGCGGCGCGCGGGTCAGCGTGACTGCCAGGATGACCACCCCGCCTTCGGCGCCGAGCTGGTTGGAGGTCGCCTTCAGCAGCACCGGAAAGCCCATCACCAAAATCGCGCTGGCTCCCGCAGCGGTGATCGAATGGGCGGCCCCGCGCAGGAATGTCGCGGTGCCGCCCGGGGTCAGTAGCCGGGCCGCGGCCCGGGTTGTCGGCGAGGCCACCATCATGACCAGCCAGGCCACCGCGCCTGCGACGGTGGCCCACAGGAATCCCACCAGGCCCCAGCCGATCACGAAGGTGGCCACCGCGACCGCCACCCGGATCACCGCATCGGTGACCATCAGTGCCCCGTACTGGGTCCAATGGTTGGCCCCGGCCAGCATGCCCAGCAACGTGGCGTGCAAGCAGAAACCGGCAAGCCCGACGCTGAGCAGGCCCACCGAAAGCCAGTGAGCTTCGGCGAACACCCGAGTGCTCCACAGCGGTGAACCACCGGCGATCACCGCGGCCGCGCCGATTCCGACCATGCCGGCCACCCGCATTGGATGGGTGCGTCGGCCCGGCACGACTTCGGCTCGGCTTTCGTAGCCCGCGGCACGGACTTCCCGCGTGGTCTCCTGTAGCAGGCCGTTGGCCGCCCCGGTGACCAGGCCGAACGCTCCCCAAAAGACCGCGAAGACCGAAAAGCCCGCCGGAGCCAGGTCGCGGGCCGCCAGGTAGACCACCGCGTAGCCGCACAGGGCGGTCAGCACGGTCGCCGTACCCACCCGGGCGACGCTGCCGCGGGCGATCGGGCTGGCGGAGGCTCCAATGCCGGCGGTCCCGCCGCCGAGTTCGGTCACGGTTCGAAAATACTCACAGCCATTACTGCGCCCAGCAAGCTGCGGTGACCCCGACCTGACAGACTGTGCCCGGAGGGGAGTATTCCTCCCGCCGCGGTGTCGTCATCACGTCACCCACCGCCGGGCGACCGGGACCGCGGGCCTTTGCGGCTCTGGTCGCAACGGTGGAAGAGACCTCTGGCGTTTCAGCGACCGGAGGCCTCTGTTGTCTGTGTCCGTGCTCGAATGGGTCGTCACTCTGGGTGCGACGACTGCAGTGCTGTTGTTCGACATCGCGGTTATGGCGCGCCGGTCCGGGGAACCGACGATGCGCCGTTGCGCCATCGCGTTATCGGCCTATGTCGGACTCGCGGTGTGCTTCGGGATCTGGACGGGGTACTTCCACGGAAAGCAGTTCGCCCTGCAATTCTTCGCGGGATGGCTCACCGAGTACAGCCTGTCGATCGACAACCTGTTCGTCTTCATCATCATCATGACGAGCTTCAACGTGCCCAAGGTGTACCAGCGCCAAGCGTTGTTTGTCGGTATCGTGATCGCGCTGATTTTCCGCGGCATCTTCATCGCGCTTGGCGCCGCAGCCCTCCAGCGGTTCTCCTGGGTCTTCTACCTTTTCGGCGCATTTCTGGTTTACACCGCAATCAGATTGGCGCGCGGCGCCGAGCACGACGCGAACATCGAGAACGCGGCCGTCCGGTTCGCTCGCCGCCACCTGAATGCCACCGATAGCTGGGACGGTCTCAAGCTCTACGTCAAAGAGGGCTCGCAGCGGTCGATGACCCCGATGTCTCTCGTCGTCGTCGCACTCGGCGTCGCCGACCTGATCTTCGCCCTTGACTCCATTCCCGCGATCTTCGGGCTCACTCGTGAGCCCTATTTGGTGTTGGCTGCCAACGTATTTGCCTTGATGGGCTTGCGGCAGCTGTACTTCTTGCTCGCAAATCTGTTGCGGCGGCTGGTTTATCTGTCCAAAGGCCTTGGCGTCATCTTGTTGTTCATCGGGATCAAGCTGACGTTGCAGGCATTGCGGGAAAACAATCTGCCGTTCATCAACGGCGGCAAGCACGTCGATGTTCCTGAGGTCCCGACGTTGCTCACGCTGGCGGTCATCGTGGTGACCCTCGCCATCGCAGCGGCCGCCAGCCTCTACGCCACCCGGGACGGCCGGAGCGACTGAGCCTCGATTGCCGGGCTCCTCCCCGGGCCGTTGCACGGCCCGCATCGTCGCCCGGCTACGCCCCGATCTGACCGGCGATGCGTCGTTCGATGCTGGCCCGTGCGGAGGCCGGCAACACGATCAGTCCGTCGAGTTCCCGGCTCGCCCGCGCATAGGCGTTCTGCCGCTCCTGGGGGGAAGCGGCCTCGTCCTGGGCAAGCTGCAGCAGGTGCTGGGCTCGCGCCAGCCGTTGTTGGTCATTTTCGGAGAAGTCGCTGCGCCGCCGGCGAATCGCTTCAGTCTCGGCTACCTCGAATGCGCTGACGTACTCGTGCACGGCATCGCGGTATTCCAGTTGCGCGGTCCGATCGCTGAGCAGGTCCTCGGGCCGTTCCGGGCGCAGCAGATCGGCCTGCCGCTTCGCCCGATGGAAAGCGATGGTCAGCGGATTGCGCATGTCCGTCATCAGTGGGAAGTCGAGCAGTTTGGCGATGTCGACCTCATACTCCAGCCAGCGGGCGTCGGTCCCATCGTGCGCGGCGAGGAGTTTGGCAACCTCGCGCCGGTAGCCGTCCTTAATGTCTGGGTTATCTCGCCGTCGCCCGTTGGCTTCGGCGATCGCGATCTTGGCCTGCTGCTTGAGCCGGTACCGTTCGAGCCGCCGTTCGGCCCGGCGCTCGTTGGCCGTGGCGATCGCGCGGACGGCCCCGCCGATCGCGCCGCCCAGCGGAAACACCAGCCACCAGAAGTTCGCGGCGAAATGAAAAAGCGGGCCCATCTTGTCAGGATGCCACCTGAGGCGCTACCGACTCGACCCCAAAGCTAGGTAGATCAGCCTCGCGAATTTCGCTCTGCGCGAAGATAGCGAAACCGTCGCTGCGGTGACGTTTGATCTGCGAGGGGAAGCGGTGGTGGTCATCGTGGACCTGCCCAGTGATCGCGAGGATTCGGCACTCGGGGCTCGGTGACCGGGCCCGCTGAGACGCCGACGGCGAGACCGAGTTCCTGGGCCGCGCGGCATATCGCCCGTTACACACTGCCGAAGGAGATTGTTTTCTGCACGCGGGTGCAACGGTCTCCGTCTGCGAGGCCGACTACCGATGGGCGAAAGCTCGAGTGACAGTGGGGTTTTAAGCTCAATATGCGGCGCAGCCGTGGGTCGGGTGACATACGCTCGAAGAGCTCACCCAAGGAAGCGCTTGCGGAGCTTGCCGAACGCCCCGGGGTCGCCACAGGCCTGGTACCTTTCGTGGAGTTCCCGTGCCAGCGTCGGGATCGGGCTGGTCGTGGTGTCCAGTTCGAAGTCATACTCGAGATCGGCATGTGCGGCCCGGGCGCTTCCCCGGTTCCACCCAGCGTGGCGGTCGCCGCGCTTTGCCTCCCTACGGGCGCCCTCCTCGTCCGATACGTTGACCCCCACCAGCCAGACCCTGCAGCCCTCGAAGATTCGGAGCGCGTCCACAAGCCATTCACGTTTCCAGATCACGTCGTCGGCGATGACGTTCATGCCGTCGTCCAGGAAGGCCCTGATGGCCCGGTAGCGGGCGTGCATGGTCTTGTCCAGGAGGGGACCGGGGTGCACGGTGAACCACTCCCGACCGTCGGCCTCGACCACGCTGTCCCAGGTGTAGTACTCGGGGCGCACCCGCTCCAGGTTGAGCTGGCCCGGCGGGAGCGCTAACCAGAACACGTCGATGCCTATGTGCATCCAGCACTCGGGCGCGATGTCCTGAAAGGCCCGGGCAAGCGACGTCTTCCCCGAGCTGGAGCCGCCGTTCAGGACCATCAGCTTGCCTTTGACCATAACTGCCCGCGGTTACCGTACCTGCTGGTTCGGGCCGACTCGCCGCCGGCGCCAGGCCGCAGCCGAAAAGCCCTGAGCCACTGGCTTTTCAGGCATGCTGCCGATTGACCTGTGCCCGTTGCGTCAGTGTCCGGTGCTCTTGAACCGCTCTATGGACCGCAACACTTCTTCTTCGGCTGCTTTGCGGTCCACCCAGTCGGCGGCCTTCACGTACTTGCCCGGCTCCAGCGCCTTGTACTGCGAGAAGAAGTGCTTGATCTCGTCGAGCTCGGACTCCGGGACGTCTCCGATGTCCTGGATGTGATCCCAGCGGTGGTCCTTGGCCGGAACACACAGCACCTTGTCGTCGCCGCCGGCTTCGTCAGTCATCCGGAACATGCCGACCGGCCGCGCCTTTACCAGCACGCCCGGGAACACCGACTGGGGCAGCAGGACCAGGGCGTCCAGAGGGTCGCCGTCCTCGCCCAGCGTGTCGTCGATGAAGCCGTAGTCGGTCGGATAGGCCATCGACGTATAGAGATAGCGGTCCAGGAAAACCCGTCCCGTCTCGTGGTCGACCTCGTATTTGTTTCGTGAACCCTTGGGGATCTCGATGATGACGTCGAATTGCACCGGCTCGGCTCCTTGGGCTGGGGTGGTCGCTGCTCGTGGGCCTATGTCGAGCCTCAACCCTAGTCCAGCAGTCGGGTGCCGAAGGCAGCTCCCGCACTGCGCCAATCGGCGGGTATTTCGGCACAATAGGCGCAAAGAAGTCAGGAGAGTTATGCGTCCCACTCAGTGGCGGCCGTCTACGCACCTGATCGTGGGAGTGGGCGTGCTGGCGATCGTTGCCGCCGTGGTTGCGGCAACGGCGTTGTTCACCGCTAACGGTCGCGGCGCAAGCGGCGCCCAGATCCCACCCCCGCCGCCCGCCGTCACCGCCAAGCCGAGCATCCTCCCGGTGGCCGCCACCGCGCCGGTGCCGACCCAGTCCGCGCTGGCCGCGACGCTGGCGGCGGTGGTGGCCGACCCCAACCTCGGCAAGCTGGGCGGGCGGGTCACTGACGCGATCACCGGCGAAGAACTCTGGCGCGAGCTTGATGACGTGGGGCTGAAACCGGCGTCGACGAACAAAACGCTCACCGCCGCCGCCGCGCTGTTGGCGCTGGACCGCGAGGCACGGGTCACCACCCGGGTTGTGGCGGCCGACCAGCCCGGCACCATCGTGCTGGTGGGGGGCGGCGACCCGACGCTGTCGGGGGCTCCGCCCGGGCAGGACACCTGGTATCACGGTGCGGCGCGGATCAGCGACCTCGCCGATCAGGTACGCCGAAGCGGCGTGACACCGACGGCGGTGCAGGTGGACACCTCGCTGTTCAGTGGCCCGAGCATGGCGCCCGGCTGGGATCCAGCCGATATCGACGGCGGCGATATCGCGCCGATCGAATCGGTCATGCTCGACGCCGGACGGATCCAGCCCGCGACCGATGAGTCCCGCCGGTCGGTGACCCCGGCCCTCGACGCGGGACACGCGCTGGCCGCCGCACTCGGCGTTGATCCGCAGCAGGTGACCATCGCCAGCCATCCCGCATCCTCCGGTGCGCGACAGCTGGCCGCTGTCCGGTCGGCCCCGCTGATCGAGCGGCTGAACGAGATGATGAGCGTCTCCGACAACGTGATGGCCGAATGCATCGCCCGTGAAGTGGCGGCGTCCATGCAGCGGTCGCTGAGCTTCGCCGGCGCCGTCGAGGCGGTGACCAACCGATTGAACACCGCGCACATCGACACCCGCAGCACGGTATTGCAGGACTCCAGCGGGTTGTCGGTCGACGACCGCCTAAGCGCCAAGACCCTCGACGCCGTGGTGCAAGCCGCGGCCGGGCCCGATCAGCCCTCGCTGCGGCCGCTACTGGACCTGCTGCCGATCGCCGGTGGCAGCGGCACGCTGTCCGACCGATTTCTGGACACGCCCGCCAACACCGGGCCCGCCGGCTGGTTGCGGGCCAAAACCGGTTCGCTGACGGCCACGAACGCGTTAGCTGGTGTGGTGACCGACCGCAGTGGACGGGTGTTGACCTTCGCGCTGATTTCCAACGACGCCGGCCCGACCGGCCGCACCGCGATTGACGCGGTGGCGGCCACCCTATGGTCGTGCGGATGCGCAACGTGACCGCGTCGGCGGATTTGACCGTCGGGCGCACTGTCGACTGGGGATTCGCGTCGACGGTCGGCCAGTGGCTGGCCCGTCCCGGTCCGCCGTCCACCGACTACACCCGTCACCAGGTGATCGACAACCTGGCTTCCGCCGCCAAGGCGGCTGAACCGCCGGTGCGTGAGGTAACCGGTCTTCAGACCAACGGCGCTGTTCCCGAGGCTCGCATCGTCGACCGGCCGGGGTGGATCCGGGCGGCTGCCGAGTCGATGCGGGTAATGACCGGCGGAACCGACAAGCCGCGCAGTGTGATCTCCGGACGGGTCACCGGCGCGCAGACCGGTGCTGTACTGGCGTTCGTCGCATCGGGGATCCTCGGCCAGTACGACCCGTTCGCCGCCTCCAATGACGGCGGTGCCTTGCTGCTGGTGTATCCCAATGTCATTGCGGTCGAACGGCAATTGCGGGTGGAGCCGTCCGATTTCCGGTTGTGGGTGTGCCTGCACGAGGTCACCCATCGGGTGCAGTTCACCGCCAATCCGTGGTTGTCCGGCTACATGTCGCAAGCGCTGGGCGTGTTGACTCAGGAGGGCGGCGAAGACGTGGCCCAGGTGGTGAGCCGACTGGCCGACTTCGTCCGCGGCCGCGGCGAGTCGTCGCCGGCCGGCACCGACGCACACTCGACGGGCGTGCTGGGCTTGCTGCGTGCGGTGCAGTCCGAACCTCAGCGTGAAGCCCTGGATCAATTGTTGGTGCTGGGCACACTGTTGGAGGGCCATGCCGACCACGTGATGGATGCCGTTGGGCCCGTTGTAGTGCCATCGGTCGCAACCATCCGGCGCCGCTTCGACGAGCGTCGTCACCGCAAGCAGCCGCCGCTTCAACGGCTGCTGCGCGCATTACTGGGCATCGAAGCCAAGTTGAGCCAATACACCCGGGGCAAGGTCTTCGTCGACCATGTGGTGGGCCGGGTCGGGATGGAGCGGTTCAACACCGTCTGGACCGGTCCGGACACCCTGCCCCGGCCGGCTGAGATCGAACACCCGCAACGATGGATCGACCGGGTGCTGTAGCCGAGCTCCGCTCGGCTGTGGCGGCGTTCGCCAAGGAATACCTCGCCACTGCCGATCGCTGGTGCGTGGCGCTCTCCGGGGGCCCGGACTCGCTGGCGCTCACCGCCGTCGCGGCCGCGGTGCTGCCGACCACCGCGCTGATCGTGGACCACGGTTTACAAGCCGGGTCGGCGGTAGTAGCCGGGACCGCGCAACGCCAAGCCAAGGAATTGGGATGCGTTGAGGCGCAGGTGCTTTGCGTACAGGTCAGCGGAGACGGCGGTCCGGAGGGCGCCGCGCGCAATGCTCGCTACCGCGCGCTGGAGACTGTCCGTCGCGGACGTCCGGTGCTTTTGGCTCATACCCTCGACGATCAGGCCGAGACGGTGTTGCTCGGGCTTGGCCGCGGTTCGGGTGCTCGATCGATCGCCGGAATGCGTCCCCACGACCCGCCGTGGTGTCGACCGTTGCTGGGTGTGCGGCGCAGCGTGACGCACGCGGCGTGCGCGGAGCTGGGCCTGACTGCATGGCAGGACCCGCACAACACCGACCGCCGCTTTACTCGGACGCGGCTGCGCCATGAGGTGCTGCCGCTGCTGGAAGAGGTGCTCGGCGGTGGCGTGGCCGAGGCGCTGGCTCGCACCGCCACCGCGCTGCGCGAGGACACCGAGCTGGTCGACGCCCTGATCGCGCAGGCAATGACCACATCGGCGACCGCCGAGGGACTCGACGCCCGGGCGTTGACGGCGCTGCCCGACCCGGTTAGTCGTGGCGTCATCCGCAGCTGGCTGCTTGCCGGCGGCGCAATTGGGCTGACCGACAAGCAGATTCGCGGTGTGGACAGGCTGGTCTCCGCTTGGCGTGGCCAGGGCGGAGTGGCCGTCGGCTCCACACTGCGCAATCAGCGGTTGGTCGCCGGCCGAAGTGGCGGGCTTTTGACGTTGCGTCAAGAGCCGGTCAGCCCGGCGACGATGCAGAGCGCGCAGCGCGATGAGGTGGGGGTACCTCCCGCTTGCGGGGGAGAGTCGGGCAATCAAACGTAAGCCGACCACCGTTGGTTGTCAGCGCGGTGGCATGGCACGCTGTGGGCGTGGCAGCGGAATCGCCGGAGCTGTACCCCGGGGACATCAAATCGGTGTTGCTGCGCGAGGAGGAGATCCAGACCCGCATCGCCGAGCTCGGTGCGCAGATCGGCGCAGACTACCGCGGACTCTCCGGTGCCGACGACCAGGACCTGCTGTTGATCACCGTGCTCAAGGGCGCGGTCATGTTTGTCACCGACCTGGCACGCGCGATCTCGCTGCCGAAGCAGTTCGAGTTCATGGCCGTCAGTTCCTATGGAACGTCGACGTCATCGTCGGGCGTGGTGCGCATTCTCAAAGACCTCGACCGCGATATCAACGACCGGAATGTGCTGATCGTCGAGGACGTCGTCGACTCGGGGCTGACGCTGTCGTGGTTGTCGCGCAACCTGGCCACCCGGCATCCGCATTCACTGCGGGTGTGCACGCTGCTGCGCAAACCCGACGCGCTGCGCTCCAACGTGGACATCGCTTACGTGGGTTTTGATATCCCCAACGAGTTCGTTGTGGGCTACGGCCTGGATTACGACGAGCGTTATCGCGACCTGCCCTACATCGGAACCCTGGACCCCAGGGTCTACCAGGACTGAGCTTCCTTACTGCAATTGCCAGACGGCGGTGACCGACAAGCTCACCGTCTGCTGGCCGGGCTCTAGTGGGACGCTGGCCTCCAGGCCGCTTCGTGGCGGCGCCGGAGGCATGGTGGCCGGCCCGCCCGATGCCTCCGAGATCGAGATGATCTTGCCCAGTTTGAGGCCGGACAGCTGCGCGTACTGGTCGGCCCGGTCCTTGGCGTCCTGGAAGGCGTGCGCACGCGCGTCCTTGACCAGCTTCGAGTCATCGGCGATGGAGTAGCTGACCGAGTGGATCCGGGTGGCGTCGCCGCCGGTACTGACGATCACGGCCAGCACGTGCGACGCTGAGTCGGCTGGGTGGATCTTGACTCGGATCGAGTTGCCGGCGCGATACCCGGTGATGGTGTCCCCCGAACTGTCGTGCTCGGGTTGCAGGCTGACCTCGGTGGTGCTGATGTCCTTGCGGTCGACGCCGGCGCCCGTCAGGGCATTGATGACCGCCTGCTGGCGGTCGTTGGTCTGGTTCATCGCCATGGTGACGTCCGGCGCGGTGAACTCGATGCCAACGTCGGCGGTGAGGGTGTCCGGGACGCCTTGCACCTGACCTGAGCCGACGACAGTCACTTCGCGGGGGTTGTCCCCGACCCGTCCCGCGTGGCTGTCGCAGCCGGCCGAGACGGCAGCCGTGAGACCGAAGGCGAGCGCGATTCGAATCAGCAGTCTGGCGCGTTCGGGGATCGGCATGATCGCACCCTAGCCCCTTTCGCGACGCGATTCGTCAAGTGTCATCCCACCCCGGGTGGGGTGGGGTATAGTCGGATCCGTGCAGAACTGGAGTGAGGTATGAGCGAGGAATTGACCGCGAAGAAGCGGGCGGTGGTGAACCGGCTGAAAACGGTTCGAGGCCACCTTGACGGCATCATTCGGATGGTGGAGTCCGACGCATACTGCGTGGACGTGATGAAGCAGGTCTCAGCCGTTCAGTCCTCGCTGGAGCGGGCCAATCGGGTGATGTTGCACAACCACCTCGAAACGTGCTTTTCCTCTGCCGTGCTGGATGGCCGCGGGCAAGCGGCCATCGACGAGCTGGTTGATGCGATCAAGTTCACGCCAGCGCTGACGGGGCCGCAGGCGCAGCTGAGCGGTGCTGCTGTCGGCGAATCGACTGATGACCAGCTAGCGACGACAGGCAGCGCGGCCCAGAGCTAGACCTGGCGACTAGGACGGTGACCGTCCCCAACCTTGTTGTGGTTCAACGATATTGAAGGGAGCGTTCGTGATGATCGCTTTGCATGGACTCTTGGCGAAAGCGGCGCCCACTGTGGTGACCGGTGCGGTCGGTGTTGCGGCGTATGAAGCGCTGCGCAAGGGCTTGGCGAAGGCTCCGCTGCGCGCGGCGACTGTCACCGTGACCGCCTGGGGCATGCGCTTTGCCCGTGAGGCCGAGCGCAAGGCACAGCAGAGCGCTGAGCAGGCCCGACTGACGGCCGCCGATGTGATCGCCGAGGCGAAAGAGCGTATCGGCGAGGATGTTACGCCGCTGGTGGTGGTGGACTCGGGCAACAACGATGCCCACTGACACTCTCGCTGACGCCGACATCGCGCTAAACGTTGTTTCCGATGCGGCGGGCCGAATGCGTGTGCACGCCACCGGGTTTCGTTTCGACGAGATTCGGGCCGTAGCGATCGAGGACTCGGTCGCCAAGGTGACGGGCGTGTGCGCCGTGTATGCCTATCCGCGTACGGCATCGGTGGTGATCTTTTTCTCGCCGGATGGGCGCGATCCCGATGCCGTATTGTCGGCGATCGCCGATGCGAGGCACATCCCTGCAGAGCTGGTGCCGGCCCGTGACCCGCACTCCGCTGGTGCACGCAAAACCGTTGTGGTGCAGAAGATCACCGGCGGAATCCGTCGCTTGCTAGGCGGCTCGCCAGACGGCGACGAGGTAAGCCAGACAGCGGGCTGCGGTGCGCCGGGGCCCGCGAGCTCATGCGGGGTGTCGCCGGCCGAGGAGAGCAGGCGTCAGCAGCGGACATGGTTGCGGCGAGTGTGGCTGGCCGTGCCGCTGTCGCTGCTGTCGTTTGGGTTGACCACATTCTTGGCCCCGTACCCGTGGGCAAAATGGTTGGCCTTCGCCGCGACGATACCGGTGCAATTCGTGGCTGGGTGGCCGGTTCTCACAGGGGCGGTGCAGCAGGCGCGCGCCGGCAGCGCGAATATGGACACGCTGATCGCGCTGGGCACGATGACCGCCTTCACCTACTCCGTCTATCAGTTATTCACGGGCGGACCCGTATATTTCGACACCGCCGCACTCATCAGCGCATCGGTTGTATTGGGCCGCTATTTCGAGGCCAGAGCGCAGGGCAAGGCGTCCGAGGCAATCAGCAAGCTGCTGGAGATGGGTGCCAAGGAAGCCTGCCTGCTCGTCGGCGAACAGGAAATTCTCGTCCCCATCGATCAGGTCCAAGTCGGGGATCTGGTACGAGTGCGGCCGGGAGAGAAGATCCCGGTCGACGGTGAGGTCACCGACGGACGCGCGGCTGTCGACGAGTCGATGCTTACCGGCGAGTCCGTTCCGGTTGGGAAGACCGTGGGCGACCATGTCGCAGGAGCAACGGTCAACCTCGACGGGCTATTGACAGTGCGCGCCACCGCCGTTGGAGCCGACACCGCGCTGGCGCAAATCGTGCGCCTGGTTGAGCAGGCACAGGGCCGCAAGGCCCCGGTCCAGCGGATGGTCGACCGAGTATCGGCGGTGTTCGTGCCGGCCGTGATTGGTGTTGCCGCCACGACGTTTGTCGGGTGGACGCTGTTGGCCGCCAACCCGGTGGGCGGCATGACCGCCGCGATTTCGGTGCTGATGATTGCGTGTCCGTGTGCGCTGGGTCTGGCCACCCCGACGGCGATCACCGTCGGCACCGGTCGAGGCGCCGACTTGGGGATCCTGGTCAAAGGCGGCGACGTGCTGGAAGCCTCCAAGAGGATCGACACCGTGGTGTTCGACAAGACTGGCACCCTCACGCGGGCCCACATGCAGCTCACCGATGTCATTGTCGGCAGGCGGCGCCAGCCCGATGTGGTGTTGCGGATCGCGGCGGCAGTGGAGTCGGGCTCTGAGCACCCCATCGGCGCGGCGATCGTCGCCGGTGCGCTCGGGCGAGGATTAAAGATACCGCCCGTCACGGAGTTCGCCAGCCTCGCCGGACACGGGGTGCGGGCGCAGGTCGACGGGCGGTCCGTGCTGGTGGGACGGCGCAAGCTCATCGACGAGCATGAGTTGTCGGTGCCTGACCACCTCGCCCTGGCGGCCCTCGAGTTGGAAGAGCAGGGCCGCACCGCGGTTTTCGTTGGCCGCGAGGACCAGGTCGTGGGTGTGCTCGCGGTGGCCGACACGGTCAAGGATGACGCCGTCGACGTGGTGCGTCAGCTGCACGCGATGGGACTGCAGGTGGCGATGATCACCGGCGATAACGCCCGCACGGCGGCCGCGATCGCCAAGCAGGTCGGCATCGATCGGGTGCTGGCCGAGGTGTTGCCGCAGGACAAAGTGACGGAAATCCAGCGGCTGCAGGGCGAGGGCCGTGTGGTCGCGATGGTTGGTGACGGCGTCAACGACGCGCCCGCCTTGGTGCAAGCCGATCTGGGCATTGCAATCGGCAGCGGCACCGATGTCGCGATCGAGGCCTCCGACATCACGCTGATGTCCGGGCGGCTCGACGGTGTGGTGCGCTCGATCCAGCTGTCGAGGCAGACCCTGCGGACGATCCATCAGAATCTCGGCTGGGCCTTCGGTTACAACACCGCCGCGATTCCCCTTGCCGCACTGGGCGTGCTGAATCCGATCGTTGCGGGCGCAACAATGGGGCTATCCTCGGCCAGTGTGGTGACAAACTCGCTGCGGCTGCGACGCTTCGGGCGCGACGCGTGAAAGTCGCTTGTACCACGTCGATTTCGGGCGGCCGGGTATCGAATGATTCATGACATCGTGATCCGGTGGGTGGTCATCGGACTGTTTGCGC
Source organism: Mycobacterium sp. (assembly GCF_049280035.1). Lineage (GTDB taxonomy): Bacteria > Actinomycetota > Actinomycetes > Mycobacteriales > Mycobacteriaceae > Mycobacterium. Next base: position 12,690 of record NZ_JBAPPI010000797.1, read on the forward strand.
TGACTGCTCTCGAATACGGGGTAGCGGTCATCACCAAACCCCGACCGTGGACGTCGGCCGTCAACCATGCACTGCATTTCGTCATGGCCGTCGCGATGGTGGTGATGGCCTGGCCGTGGAGCGCAAAGCTTCCGACGACGGAACCTGCGGTGTTTTTCCTGCTCGCCGCCGTGACGTTTGCAGTGATGGCCATCTTTGCAATCCGCACGACCTCCCGGCGGGAGCTGTACGCCTATCACGGGCTGATGATGCTGGCGACGGCCTGGATGTACGTCGTCATGGACGATCACCTGATGCCGGCCAGAACGAGCGCTCGGCCGGATATGTCGATGCCGGGCATGGAGATGTCTGCGATGAACATGCCGGCAACCAACTTGGCCACATGGGTCAGCGTCGTGGGCTGGTTCGGTGCAGTCGGTTTCGGGGTTGCAGCGGTCTTCTGGACTTGCCGCTATGTCCTTGATCGGCGCCGTAAGACGGCCCCGCGCCGATCGCTGGGTGACCTGGGTCAGGCGATGATGGCCGCGGGTATGGCTATCTTCTTCGTCGCCACGCTATCTCCGATCTGAGCGCCTGAGTCGCATCCTCGGAATCTAAATAATGCTATCTACGTACGGAGATAGTAGTCTTTTTTTGCGGCGAGCAGACTCCTCAACGGGTACCCGTCTCACTACTCCCGCGCCGATTCAGTGACAGGGTAACCACCGTTCGCGGCAGGAAGGACAGGGAAGTCATGAGACAACAGTTGGTGAGGCTGAGCGCGGCCGCAGTCGTGGCCACCGTGACACTCAGCGCGTGTAGCAGCTCAGGTAATCAGGCCGCGACAAAGTCTCCGTCGACCTCGCCCGCGCAAGCGCACAACTCAACTGACATTACGTTTGCCCAAAACATGATGCCCTGCCATAAGCAGGCCATCCAGATGAGTGACATCATCCTGACCAAGCAGGGCTTGGACCCGCGGGTGGTACAGGTGGCAAACCAGATTAAGGCTGCGGAGGGCCCCGACGTCCAGGGGATGCAGAGTTGGCTGAGCCAGTGGCAACAGCCGACGACGCCGATGACGCCCAGCTCAGCCGCCGGGATGCCCGCAATGCAAGGGATGGCGGGGATGATGTCGCCCGAGCAAATTACGGCTTTGCAGAACGCCCAAGGTGCCGATGCCAGCAAGCAATTCCTGACGATGATGATCCAAAACCATCAGCACGCAGTCATGTTGGCGCAGAGCGAAATTGATTCCGGTCAGTACCCTCCGGCTGTTGCGATGGCGCATTCAATCGCCACGGGCGAACAACAGGAGGTCAACACCATGCAGGGCATCCTGGGGTAGATGACGCGAAGGAAGCCGAGCTCATCAAGTGCGGCGCCGCCGTGGCACGGGGATGGGGTTGTCCTCGGTCGGCGTTTTAAGCAGCCGGGGAGTGAATTCGGTTGCAGATCGTATGTATTGGGCTTTCAGCCACTCAGGGCGGTCCCATCATGCGACCTGGTCCCATCATGCCCGGCCCCATCATGCCCGAACCAATCATCCCCCGCATCATCGGCGGCATGCCGTCGCGTACAAACCCAGTCACTTCCTGGGCGTGCGCACGGATGGCCGCTACCAGCTGGGGATCATCTGCGGTTTCCTCTGCGATCACGCCGGTGGGCGTGAGTGTGAGCTGACGGCGGTATCCGTCGGCGCGGCGGAAGAGCGTCGGCAGGCTGTCGCTCATGCACATGACTTCGCCGCCCTGTTCGAGGTGGGAATACATGCTCGAGACGTGCGCCTTGAGCTGCGCAGCAAGTTCTGGGGAATCGGATTGAGTGGTGGTGCGAATGCCACCTGGGATCTCCTCGACGGTGCGGGTTAACT
>NZ_JBAPPI010000798.1:0-3519 GCF_049280035.1 Mycobacterium sp.
GCCCCACCCAGGCCGCGCAGCGCATCGACTTGCCCGCCTTGGACGCCGATACCGGGCACCAGCACCGGTCCACCGAGACCGCTGACGTCGGGTGCCGCGGTGACCGTCGCCCCGACGACGACTCCGACCGAGCCGGGCCCGGGGCCCTGCGCGCGGTTGACCGCTGCCGCCTGGTCGACGATCGACTGGGCCACCGTGCGGCCGTCAAACTCGGCTCGCTGCACCGTGGCACCCTCCGGGTTCGACGTTGCCGCCAGCACGAATACCCCTCGACCGTGCGCCGCAGCACTCTCCAGCAGGGGCTGCAACGAGCCGAAACCCAAATAGGGCGACGCTGTTACGGCGTCGGCGGCCAGCGGCGAGTCGCCGGTCCAGGCAGCCGCGTAGGCCGCCATCGTCGATCCGATATCGCCTCGTTTTGCATCAGCCAGCACCAGCACGCCGGCGCCGCGCAGCGCGGTGATGGTGTGCTCCAACACCGCATATCCGGCGGCGCCATAGGCCTCGAAAAACGCGACCTGAGGTTTGACGACAGCGAAGTCGCGGTAGGCGCCGAGACAGGTGTCGCAGAATGCCGCCAGGCCGTCGGGGTTGACCGGCAGGTCCCATGCCCGCAGCAGTTCGGGATGCGGGTCGATGCCCAGACATAGCGGCCCGCGACGCGATACCGCCTCGGCGAGCCGGGCGCCGAACCCGGGCATCGTCAGTGGCCGCCGTTGTTCAGCGTGCTGTGCAGTTCCTGCAGCGAGCGCACCCCGATGACGCCGCGGATCCCGGCCTCGATGCCCTGAATGGCCGCCGAAGCGCCCTGCACCGTCGTCACGCAGGGGATGTTCATTTCCACTGCCGCCGAACGGATTTCGTAGCCGTCGATGCGTGGCCCTGAGTTACCGTAGGGGGTGTTGATCACCATATCGACCTCGCCTGCGCGTATTGCGTCGACGGCAGATGCCGTGGGCCGGCCCGGCTGCGCCGGCTCGAAATGCTTGCGAACCTCCTCGCATGGAATCCCATTGCGCCGCAGCATTTCCGCGGTACCCTCGGTGGCCAGCACCCGAAAGCCTAAGTCGGCCAGCCGTTTGACCGGGAAGACCAGTGACCGCTTGTCCCGGTTGGCGACCGACACGAATATGGTGCCTTCGGCCGGCAGCGACCCGTAAGCGGCGGTCTGGCTCTTCGCGAAGGCGCTGCCGAAGTCGCGGTCGATTCCCATCACCTCGCCGGTTGATTTCATCTCCGGGCCCAGCAGTGAATCGATGGCGGCTCCGTCGGCCCGGCGGAAGCGGTGGAATGGCAACACGGCCTCCTTGACCGCGATCGGCGCGTTCTGCGCCGCGTTGCCGCCGTCTCCCGAGGCGGCCAGCATTCCCTCGCTACGCAGCTGAGAGATCTTTGCGCCCAACATGATACGGGCACAAGCCTTGGCCAGCGGTATCGCAGTGGCCTTGGAGACAAACGGCACGGTGCGGCTCGCGCGCGGGTTGGCCTCCAGCACGTAGAGCACGTCGTCCTTCAGCGCGTACTGCACGTTGAGCAGGCCCACCACTCCGATGCCGTGCGCGATCGACTCCGTTGCGCGGCGCACCTTTTCGATGTCGCTGCGGCCCAGGGTTACCGGGGGCAGCGCACACGCCGAGTCGCCGGAGTGGATGCCGGCCTCTTCGATGTGCTCCATGATCCCGCCGATGTAGACCTCGTCACCGTCGCAGAGCGCGTCGACGTCGATCTCGATCGCGTCCTCCAAAAAGCGGTCGACCAGCACCGGGTGTTCGGGTGAAAGTTCGGTGGCGCGGGCGATGTAGCCCTGCAGGGTGTCATCGTCGTAGACGATTTCCATGCCCCGACCGCCCAACACGTACGACGGCCGGACCAGCACCGGATAACCGATCTCGGCGGCGATCCGGCGGGCCTGCGCAAACGTCGTCGCCATGCCGTATCGCGGGGCCGGCAGTCCGGCAGCCGAAAGCAGGTCGCCGAACGCACCGCGGTCCTCGGCCAGATCGATGGCCTCCGGCGGCGTGCCAACGATCGGGACTCCCGCGTCGGCGAGCCGCTGCGCCAGCCCGAGCGGCGTCTGGCCGCCGAGTTGCACGATAACTCCCGCGACACCGGTACCCTCTGGCCCACCGGCGCCCGATTGCGATTCGGCGTGAAACACCTCCAGCACGTCCTCGAAAGTCAACGGCTCGAAATACAGCCGGTCGGCGGTGTCGTAATCGGTGGACACCGTTTCCGGGTTGCAGTTGACCATCACGGTCTCAAAGCCAGCCTGCGACAACGTCGTTGCGGCATGCACGCAGCTGTAGTCGAATTCGATGCCCTGGCCGATCCGGTTGGGCCCCGAGCCCAGGATCAGCACCTTGGGCCGCTCGGTCTGCGGCGCCACCTCGGTCTCGGCGGACGGGTCGAGCTCGTAGCTGCTGTAGTGATACGGCGTCTTGGCCTCGAACTCTGCGGCGCAGGTGTCCACGGTCTTGTACACCGGGTGGATGCCGAGCCGCCCCCGCAACGACCGCACACCGTCCTCGCCGGCCAATTCCGGTCGCAGCGCTGCGATCTGACGGTCCGACAAGCCGGCGTGCTTACACCGGCGCAGCAGATCAGCGTCAAGCACCGCGGCGTCGACCACCTGACGGCGTAACTCCACGAGCTCGGCGATCTGCGCGACGAACCACGGGTCGACGCCGGAGGCCTCGGCAACCTGCTCCACCGAAGCGCCCAGTCGCACCGCCAGTTCAATGTCGTAGAGCCGGCCCTCGGTCGGGGTACGCAGCTGCTCGAGCACCGTGCCAACGTCGATTGCGGGGTCCGGCGCAGTCCAGAACCCGGCCCGACTGGTCTCCAGCGACCGCATCACCTTGCCGAGCGCTTCGACGAAGTTGCGGCCCACCGACATTGCCTCGCCGACCGATTTCATCGTGGTGGTCAGCGTGGGGTCGGCGCCGGGGAATTTTTCGAACGCGAACCGCGGCGCCTTGACCACCACGTAATCCAGGGTGGGCTCGAAGCAGGCCGGGGTTTCCTTGGTGATGTCGTTGAGGATCTCGTCGAGGGTGTAGCCCACGGCCAGTTTGGCAGCGATCTTGGCGATCGGGAAGCCGGTGGCCTTGGAGGCCAAAGCACTTGACCGCGACACCCGCGGGTTCATCTCGATGACGATCAGCCGGCCGTCGCGCGGGTCGACCGCGAACTGGATGTTGCAGCCGCCGGTGTCGACGCCGACCTCGCGCAGGATGTCGATGCCCAAATCCCGCATCCGCTGGTATTCCCGGTCGGTCAGCGTCATCGCCGGTGCCACGGTCACCGAGTCACCGGTGTGCACGCCCATCGGATCGACGTTTTCTATCGAACACACGACGACCACGTTGTCTTTCCCGTCGCGCATCAGCTCGAGCTCGAATTCCTTCCAGCCGTAGATCGACTCCTCGATCAGCACATTGGCGCTCGGCGAGGCGGCCAAACCCGCGCCGGCCATCCGGTCGACCTCCTCGGCGCTGTGCGCCAGGCCTGAGCCCAGAC
>NZ_JBAPPI010000799.1:0-2267 GCF_049280035.1 Mycobacterium sp.
AGGCACCGCAATACACGCCGCGCTGTGATGTCCGGTTCGTCTCGATGGCCTGGCCGCCGGAGAGCTTCGACATCGCCAGCTCGCCTTCGATCAGGACGTAGAAGCAGGTCGCCGGCTCACCCTCGACGATGATCGGTCCAGGCTCGTAGTGCTGGATGTGGCCGTTGGTGCACAACACATCGAGCTGCTCGTCGGAGAGTCTCTCGAACAAGAACAGGGTGCGCAGCTCGTCGGCGTCACAGGGGAGTCGGTTGCTGGTCATGATGCTATGCCTCAGCCAGGTAGCGGTGAATGAACATCACGGCCATCGATCCTTCGCCGACAGCGGCTGCGACCCGTTTGGCGGAGTCGGCGCGCACATCGCCGGCCACGAACACGCCCGGCACGCTGGTTTCCAGGTGGTGCGGTGGACGGTCCAGCGTCCATCCGCAGACGTTGCGTAGGTCCGGCCCGGTGAGAATGAAGCCGCGGTCGTCGCGGGCGACTACCCCGTCAAGCCAGTCGGTGCGCGGCGAGGCGCCGATGAAGATGAACATCCGGCCGCAGGTGACATCCTCGGTAACGCCGGTCCGATTGTCGATCAGGGTCAGCTTCTCCAGGTGATCGTCTCCGGTAGCGCAGTGAACTTCGGTACAGGTGCGCACGGTGATCTTGGGGTTCTGCTCGATCTGCTGGATTAGGTAGTACGACATCGACGCCTCCAACGACGGGCCACGCACGACGATGGTCACTGAGTTGGCCTGGCGCGACAGGTACATCGCGGCCTGGCCGGCCGAATTGGCCCCGCCGACCACGTAAACCTCTTCGTCCTTGCAGTCTGACGCGATGGAGATGCCGGCCCCGTAGAAGATGCCGCGGCCGGTCAGCTCGTCGCAGCCGGTGGCGGCCAGTTGGCGATAGGCGACGCCGGTGGCCAGGATGACCGCGTGCGCGTCGATGGAGCCGCCGTCGGCGAACCGGACGGTGCGCTTGGACCCGTTGACCTCCAGCGCGGTGGCCGTGCGGGCGGTGATCAGTTCGGCGCCGAACTTCTCCGCCTGTCTGCGCGCCCGATCGGCCAGCTGGCCGCCCGACACCCCGTCCGGAAAGCCGAGATAGTTCTCGATCCGCGAGCTCTGGCCGGCCTGACCGCCGGTCGCGGTGCGTTCGATGAGCACCGTGCGCAGCCCCTCGGAGGCGCCGTAGACGGCGGCAGCCAGGCCCGCGGGTCCACCACCGACGACGATCAGGTCGTAGAACTCCTGCGACGGCGTGCTGGACAGGCCCAATGTGTCGGCCAGTTCGGCGTCGCTGGGTTCGATCAGGGTGTCGCCGCGTTCGGTGACGACGACCGGTAGCCGCAGGCCGTCCTCGCCGGCGGCCCGCAACAGCTGTTCGCCGTCGGGGTCGTCGGCCATGAACCAGTTGTAGTAGAGCCCGTTGCGAGCCAGGAAGTCGCGCACCTGCCAGGACCGCGCCGACCAGCGGTGCCCGATCACCTTGGTGTGTGGGATGGGGTGTTCCGGCAGCCGCTTCCAGGCGTCTAGCAGCGCATCGATGACCGGATACAGCTTTTCCTCGGGTGGATCCCACGGTTTGAGCAGGTAGTGGTCGAGGTCGACGACGTTGATTGCGTCGATCGCGGCGTGGGTGTCGGCGTAGGCGGTCAGCAGCACGCGCCGCGCCGCGGGATACAGGTCCATCGCCTGTTCGAGGAATTCGATACCGGTCATCTGCGGCATCCGGTAGTCGGCGACGAGCGTCGCGACGGTCTCACCGCGCAGTTTGAGCTGCTTGAGGGTTTCCAGGGCATCCGCGCCCGACTCGGCCCGTACGATCCGGTGGGCTTCGCCGTAGTGGCGACGCAGGTCCCTGGCAACGGCCCGGGATACCGCCGGATCGTCGTCGACGGTCAAGATCACCGGTTTACGGCTCTGGGGATCGGGACTTGCGGCGTTGGTCATCGGCCTTAAGTATGCGCCTGTCAGGGCCGGTACGCGGGGGGAGGTCTGCCGGTCCGATTCCGCTTACGGCGATTTTGGCCAGCCGGAATTAGCGGGTATCGTGGGACAACGGTGCGTCATCGCGCTGGTTTCTTGCGTGCCCAGTCCTAGGAATTTCCTGTCACCGGCTCACGTTGCAAATCCAGCCAATGCTTGCGCCGACCCCGGCGCAGAAGCAGCAACGAAACCAAAGACGAGGATTTGAAGAAAAGTTATGGCCAAGAAAGACGGCGCCATAGAGGTCGAGGGCCGCGTGGTCGAGCCCCTGCCCAATGCGATGTTCCG
>NZ_JBAPPI010000800.1:0-1722 GCF_049280035.1 Mycobacterium sp.
GCGACGTACAGTCGCGCTCGACTAATACACGCGGGCGTAGCTCAATGGTAGAGCCCTAGTCTTCCAAACTAGCTACGCGGGTTCGATTCCCGTCGCCCGCTCAAGCCGCGCGCTTGGCAGAACGGCCGACTACGCTAAGGAGGCTGAGCAGGCCGCCGAAGCCCCGGAGGCCGACAAGTGCAGCCGGCTGCCGATTGGGCCGAACCCGGCGAGGCTGAGGAGGCCGACAAATTCAGGACACAGGCGCCGTAGCTGCCGTTGATGTCCAAGGCTCATGCGCACCGCGCTTCGAGCGGGTACGCGCCGCGTTCGAGCAGAACTTTGTGCTACGCAACGAGGTTGGTGCAGCGGTCGCAGCTTGGGTGGATGGCGAGCTGGCCGTCAACCTGTGGGCCGGTACGGCCGACGCCGCGGGTACCAGGCCGTGGCAAGTGGACACGCTGGCCACCGTGCTGTCCGGCACCAAAGGCCTGACCAGCACATGTGTACATCGACTCGTCGAGCACGGTGAGTTGGATCTTGATGCACCGGTAGCCCGCTACTGGCCCGAGTTCGGGCAGGCCGGCAAGGCGGCCATCACCATCGCCATGGTGATGAGCCACCGGTCGGGGGCGATCGGTCCCCGCAAGCGACTGCCCTGGCAGCAGGTCACTGACTGGGATTTGGTCTGCGAACGGCTGGCCGCCGCTGAGCCGTGGTGGGACCCGGGCACCGCGCAGGGCTACCACATGACCACCTTTGGTTTCATCCTCGGCGAGGTGTTCCGTCGCGTCACCGGTCACACGGTCGGTCACTACCTGCGCACCGAGATCGCCGAGCCACTGGGCGCTGAGGTCCACATCGGCTTGTCGCGCGCCGAACAACGCCGCTGCGCGGATCGGGTGGAAAAGCCGCATATCCGCCAGATGCTGGCCGACGTCAACGCGCCTGGTTATCCCACCACGCTGGCTGAACACCCCAAGGCGGGCCTGGCGGTGTCGATGGGATTCGCACCGGATGACGAAGTCGGCTCCAACGATCTTGAGTTGTGGCGCGAGGTCGAGTTTCCGGGCACTAACGGGCAGGTCTCAGCGCTTGGACTGGCGACCTTCTACAACGCCTTGGCGCAGGAACAACTGCTCAGCCGTCGGCACATGGATCTGATCCGGGTCTCGCAGGGCGGTTTTGACACCGATCTGGTCCTCGGTCCGCGCGTCGCCGACCACGGGTGGGGTCTGGGCTACATGCTCAACCAACGTTGCGTCAACGGCCCCAACCCGCGGATCTTCGGCCACGGCGGCCTGGGCGGCTCGTTCGGTTTCGTCGACCTCGAACACCGGATCGGTTACGCATACGTCATGAACCGCTTCGACGCGACCAAGGCAAACGCCGACCCGCGCAGCGTGGCGCTCAGTAATGAGATCTATGCGGCACTCGGGGTCAAGAAGGGCTGAGCCCGCTATCCCGCCTGACGCACAAACCGCACTTGCCTAGCCGAGAACAGGCATTGGCAAGCGCGGTTTACTTCCCCGGCCTATGAGTCGCCTCCGCTAGGTGAGCCGGATCCACCCGATGAGTCGCCTCCGCCAGATGAGTCTCCCCCGCCGGATGAGTCCGGCCCGGCAGATGCGCCCGTATCCGGTGCGGGTGAGCCTGCGTCTGGTGCAGGCGCGTTCGCACCCGGTCCGGGTCCAGCAGGTTCCGGCGCAGGTGCGCCCGGCTCAGAGCCGCCCGGCGCGGGTG
>NZ_JBAPPI010000801.1:0-4375 GCF_049280035.1 Mycobacterium sp.
CGCAGGCTCCTCGTACTGATGCAGCGAACCACCCGGACCGAACACCGCGACGCGATCGGCGAGCCGGACGGCCTCGTCGACGTCGTGTGTGACAAACACGATGGTCTTGCGCAATTCGGCTTGCAACCGCAGTATTTCGCGCTGCAGCTCGTGGCGGACTATCGGGTCGACAGCCGAAAATGGTTCGTCCATCAACAAAATCGGCGGATCGGCGGCGAGCGCCCGGGCTACACCGACACGCTGCTGCTCGCCGCCCGAGAGCTGCGCGGGATAGCGGCTGGCCAGCCTGGCATCCAAACCCACCCGCTCCAACACGTCGTAGGCGGCCGTGCGGGCGGCCCGGCGCGATTGGCCTTTGAGCACCGGCACCGTTGCCACGTTGTCGATCACCCGTTGGTGGGGCATCAGGCCCGCGCCCTGGATCACGTAGCCGATGCCGAGGCGCAGTTGCACCGGATCGACACCTGCGACGTCGGCGCCGCCGACCTTGACGGTGCCCGACGTCGGCTCAACCATCCGATTGATCATCCGCATCGACGTGGTTTTTCCGCAGCCGGAGGGCCCGACGAAAACGGTCAGCGTGCCTTCGGGTACTTCCAGGTTCAGGTTATCGACGGCGACGGTGCCGTCGGCGTACACCTTGTAGATGTCCTCGAAACTAATCAACTGTCAGCTTTTGATCGGATGGTCGAAGCCATTATCCCGCAACCAGTTTCGAGCTGACTGGTCGGGGTCGATGCCGGAGTTGCCGGACACTGAAGCGTTCAGATCGGCCAAGCCGCGGGTGGTCATCTTGGCTGACACCGCGTCCAGCACATTTTTGAGCCGATCGGATTTCTTCTGCGAATTCACCAGCGGGACAATGTTGCCGGCCAGGAAATTGCACTCCGGATCGTCGAGCACAGCCAGACGGTTCTGCATGATCGCCGGTGAGGTGCTGAAGATGTTGGCGGCGTTGACCGTACCGCGAACCAGTGCACGAACGGTGACGGCGCCGCCGTCGTCGCTGATCGCGACGAAGTTGCCGGGGGCGATGTCGAGCCCGTATCTCTGCCGGAGCCCGACCAGACCCGACGACCGGGCTTGAAAGTCCGAGGGCGCGGCGAACTTCACTTCTGGTGAATGTGCCGCCAAATCAGCGATTGTCTTGAGGTTCCAGTTGGCCGCGGTCTCCGCGGTGACGGTCACGCTGTCGGTGTCCGCCGCGGGAGACGGGGTGAGAATCGACAAGTCGCCCGGCAGCCGTTTGTAGAGCTCCAATTCGACGTCGTCGAGCATGGTCACTGTCGCAGTCGGTTCGAAGTACAGCAGTAGGTTGCCGATGTACTCGGGCACCAGGTCGATCGAATGGTCCTTCAGCGCAGGAACATACGTCTCGCGGCTGCCGATTCCCAATCGCCGTCCGACGTTGAAACCGTTGGCCTGCAACGCTTGTGCATAGATTTCGGCGACGATTTTGGATTCCGGAAAGCCCGCAGACCCGACCACGATCGAGTTGATATTGCCTGACGCCCCGCCGAGCGGATTGGAGCTGCCGCAACCGGCTACAACGAGGCACCAGCTGGCCAGCCACGCCGCCGCGCGGTACCTGCGCCGTCGCAGCATGCCCATAACAATCGAGGTTACTTTGCAGCACCGCATCGGTTCGGGGTGCGTGAGGTTTCCGGCGCGATTTCGTTTCATTCCGTGCGACAAAGGGCAAGATGGAAAACCATGAGCAGCGATTCTTCTGTATCGCCCGATCAACCCGATCCCGCGCCGGCCCAAGACGACGCGGCGCCGCCGGAATCGGCGGTGAAGTTCACCCGCGCGGCCAGCATATGGACATCGCTGACCGCGGGCTTCCTGATCCTGATCGTGCTGCTGATCTTCATCACCCAGAACACCGCGTCGGCGGATTTCGCCTTCTTCGGTTGGCGCTGGAGCCTGCCGCTGGGGGTGGCGATTCTGCTCGCCGCAGTGGGCGGCGGGCTGATCACCGTGCTGGCCGGGACGGCACGGATCTACCAGTTGCGACGAGCGGCCAAGAAGAACCTCGCGGCGGGCCGCTGAGCGAAGGTAGCAACCCCACGCCCGGTAACTTAGGGTACCCTAATCTGCATTCTGCAGCTCGGTCAGCCCACGGGCGATCAACGGCGCGACGGTCTGCCCGACCCGATCGGATGCGTCAACGTCGTCCGCACCGCCCGACATACGCCTGCGGAAATCGATGCCCGCCGCGATGATGGCCAGCTTGAAGTAGGCCAGCGCCACGTAGAAGTTCCAGTGCGCCAACGGCTGTCCGGAGACCGACGAGTAGCGGTGCGCGAGCTCGTCGACGGCCGGCAACTGCGGCGACGTCCAGGCGGCGTGGGTGTTGATGATCAGGTCCAGCGACGGATCGCGGTAGACGCACATCAACGCCGCATCGCTGAGTGGATCGCCAAGTGTGGACAGTTCCCAGTCCACGACGGCACGCACCTGCCGGGGATCATCCGCGTCCAGGATGGTGTTGTCGATGCGATAGTCGCCGTGCACGATCGACGTGCGGCTCTGCTGCGGAATCGACTGCTGCAGCGCCGAATACAGCCGCTGCACGTCGGGGTCGCGGTCGTCATCGGACAGCCGCACGAGTTCCCACTGCGAACCCCAGCGGCGGACCTGGCGTTCCAGATACCCGCTCGGTTTGCCGAAATCGGCGAGTCCGACGGCAGTGGGGTCGACCGCATGCAGGTCTGCCAGCACCCGGATCAGCGCGTCGACGCAGCCTTCGATGACCTGCTCGTCGCCCAACGCCTCGAGTTCGGCGCGGCTGCGGACCACCTGCCCGGCAACGTATTCGACCATTTGGAAGGGGGCACCCAGCACCGACTCGTCGTCGCACAGTGCCACCGCGCGAGCCACCGGGACCGCGGTGTCGGCGAGTGCCGCGACCACTTTGTACTCACGCGCCATGTCGTGTGCCGACGGTGTCAGCCCGTGCAACGGCGGGCGGCGCAGCACCCACTTCGACGAGTCGTCGGCCACCAGGAAGGTCAGGTTGGAGCGTCCGCCGGAGATCAGCTGCGCGCGCAGCTCCCCGGTACGGTCGATGCCGGCCGAGCGCAGATACCCGTCCAGCGCGACCAGGTCGAGCCCGTCAAGCGGCGTGGAAGTCACCGGACTTGTTTATCAGGGAGGTCCCAGCGTTGGTTGCGCGGCAGCAGGTCCCATACGTGCTCGGTGCCGTTGACCGTCACCACGCTCGCTTGACCGGACCGGGAGAACAGCAGCCGGGTAACCGACACGTAGTCGATCGGAAACGACAACACCCGCTTGGTTCCGAGGATCTCGTGCAGCACCACGTTGATCACCCCGCCGTGGCTGAACACCGCCACGGTGTCCTCGTGCTCCGCGCCGGCGGCGACGTCGTCGACGGCCGCACGCACCCTGGCCCGGAAGGCCTCTTCGTCGACCGAGCTGGGCAGGTGTCCCGCCGCCATGCGGGCCCACTCTTGCGGGTTCTCGTCACGGATGTGCTCGATCGGGATGTACACCGGCAGATCGCGGTCGTATTCGGCGAAGCGGTCGTCGATCTCGATTGTCAGCCCACGCGCGGCGGCGATCGGCTCGGCGGTCTGGATCGCACGACGCTGCGGGCTGCTCACCACCCGGGAGATCGGAAACCTGGCCAGCGCGCCGGGCAGCCGCGCGACCTGCGCCCACCCCTCGTCGGAAAGCACGGGGTCGGCGCGTTCCCCTTTCTCAGGGCCGGGTTCGCTGCGGAGTGGCAACGCATGCCGGACCAGAAGCAACTGCATGCGCACAGCCTCGCATGCGGTGCACCGCCCTTGTCATCCCGGCGGAGAATGCTATTCTCCGGATGGAGATTGGGGTGTGCAGATGTTGGATGCAGGCGTGCTGGGACGCTGGCTGGACGCGAATGGCGCCCCCGGCGAAGGCGAAGCGCCCGTGCTGGAACAGCTGTCCGGGGGCTCGCAGAACACCCTTTATCTGATCCAGCGCGGTGACGAGCGCATGGTGTTGCGGATGCCCGGTGCGCGGGCCGACGCGGCCCGCGTCGATGGGCTGCTGCGCGAGATCCGACTGGTGCGCGCGCTGCGCGGCACCGACGTGCCGCATGCCGAGCTGATCGCCGCCGACGATGCCGGCGATCTGCTCGGCATGCCCTTCTACGTGATGCAGGCCATCGACGGGTGGAGTCCGATGGACGGCGGCTGGTCGACTCCGTTCGACACCGACCTGACCGCGCGCCGGGGCTTGGCGTTCGAGCTCGTCGACGGCGCCGCCAAGCTGGGCCGGGTGGACTGGCGCGCCCAGGGATTGGACGGCTTCGGCCGTCCCGACGGATTTCACGAGCGGCAAGTCGACCGCTGGCTGGCTTTCCTGGACACCT
>NZ_JBAPPI010000802.1:0-1862 GCF_049280035.1 Mycobacterium sp.
ACCATGCGCCGGCTACGTGGCGGTCGGATTGGGACGTCGCCGACCCGGATTCCTTCGCATCTATCGGCCACGAAAGCGTGCGACCCAGGAAGGGCTCATGAATCCACGGTTCGGCAGGCGTTCGATGCTGGCGTTTGCAGCGGCTGGTGCGCTTGGGTTGGCGCTTTCCTCCTGCAGCAGCGAGGCGAGAGCCGACGAGCCGGACGAGCTCAACGACTACGGATACGATCCTGACGTCCCCGAGCCGGGGACACTGGAGGCGCCGGGGCGCCTCGCCAAAGCGCCGCCGGCGGCGTCCGTTCGGCCCGAATGGTTACCTCCGGTTGGCCGCCAGACCATGCCGAACTGTTTCGTATGGGCCTCGGTATACGGCCTGGCGACGTTCTACGCAGCCCGCAAAAGCCAGACACCGCCGACCAGCCCTAACCGGCAGGCCGGCCCCGACTACGCCTACATTCGATCGGAGATCGCAAACAACGTCGCTGCCACAACCTGCCATGGCGGCCAAATCACCAAGTGTCTCAATTGGCTTCAATCCAATGGTGGCACCCCATCGTTGGCTGCGGCCCCAAACTACTTGAGGCGGGGACCCACATCGTCGTGCGACGTCAACTGGTCGGAGTATGGTTCGCGGACCATCCCACCAGATCCGAGCTTTCGGATTCCCGAATATAAAATGACAATGATCACCGGCCAGGCCGGCTTGAACAATCTGCGAGCCGTCATCGCGTCTGGCACGCCGATCGCTTACGGTACGTCGCTCTACACAGACTTTGCGCACTACCGCGGTACGCCCTCGCCTTACGTCGGCAATGGACAGTGGTCGATGAACCGCAACGGCAAGAAAGTCGGTCACGTCATGCTCATCGTCGGCTACAACGATGCATACACCACGACGACCGGCGCGGTTCGGGTTCAGAACAGCTTTGGGACTGGTTGGGGCGAAAACGGATTCGTGTGGATCGCTTATGACGCTCTCGAGTCAATGGCCCAGGGGCGAGGGGTGTATGTACCGGTTTCTGCTTAACGCCCGGTGTGCGCACTAATGCCAGCGGCCCTGGTGATCGGCATGGGTGGGCAGGTAGGCGCCCGGGCCGAAGAACTCGTCGTAGAAGTCAACGTCGAGATGTTGCGCCTGTAGATACATCAGCACGTGCACAGTCGGCGCGGTGCCAGGCAGCTTTCCGAAAGTATCGTAGATGTAGGACACTTCGACCGTGACGAGCTCCTGAATGCCGTCCGGCGGTAGCACGGAGGCGCGCACCTTCGGCGTATCCGACCATGGTCCTTGGGTATCGGGGTGAAACGGCCCGCCGGGGCCGTATTTTCGCGCAACCAGCTTGGCCACCCCCGCCGCTACCGACGGCACGTGCGGTGGGCTGAGCGTCTCGAAGTATCCGGGCAGCCCGGTGACGTTGGGGAAGGGCCAGCGCTCGTCGTCGTCGGCGATAAAGCCCAGCCCGGGTGCGTCCGGGTCGCCGGAGCCACCCAACACCGACAACCGATTGAGCCCGTCGTAGGTCCAGCCGCCCAGACCCATCGCCTGCAACGCCAGCACGCCGTTGTTGGTGGCGATCGCGAGTTCTGCGCTCGCCTCAGTGAGCGTGTACTGCTCGACGAACGACAACGGGATCGGGTCACCGGCATGCGATAGCGCGGAAAACCGTTCAAGGCCAGGGATGTTGCGGCCATTGATGTCATCGACGATCAGGTAGCCGTTGGCCGCGAAGAACCACAGGTTTTCCATCAAGTGTTCGGCGAGATCGGCTACCGGGAACGCCAGCAGGCTGCCGGGATGGTTGCCAATCCAGATGTTGTGACCTTCCATGTGCGGTTCTTCGCGAGGCAGTTCGAGGCGGGTG
>NZ_JBAPPI010000803.1:0-7651 GCF_049280035.1 Mycobacterium sp.
CCCGACGCGCGACCTCACCGCGCAGGGTGTCGGCGAACCTGTCGGCCAACGACTTCTTCTCGGCCATGTTCGAGATCACCGCGACGACCTGCGGGAAGTTGCGGAAGATGTCGGCGCCGGCCTCACCCTTGAAGTCGGCGTAGATGACGATCAGACGCTCAGCGGAGTGAGTCGTCAACAGCGCCAACAGGATCGACATCAGCGTTTGCGACTTGCCCGCGCCGGTCATGCCGATCATCAAGCCGTGCGGACCCATCCCGCCCTCGGCTTCGTCTTTGAGATCGAAGATCAGCGGTTCGCCGGTCGCGGTGACACCGATCGGGACCCGCAGCTCGTCGTCGCGGTTTCGTGGCGCCCACATCGTCGGCACATCCAGCCGCGACGCGTCCGGAATTCCCAGCAGCGTAGTGAAAGTGGCGCCGCGGGTGGCGGTCGACTGCAGTCCGCTGTGCGTCGGGTTGGAGTCCCATCGGGACAGTCGGCGCGCCAGATGGCCGGCGTCTTGTGCGCCCAGCTGGTCGACGTCGTCGATGTAACGCTGCCAGCCGCCGGTCTGCCAACGGTCGATGGCGCCGTCCGCGATCCGCAGGATCGGCCGTTCCGGATCCGAATATTGCTCGCGATGGGGTGTCTTGTCCGACCGGTGCACGACGGTGACGCTGGCCCGGCCGGCCGCCAGGGGCGAGGCGGCCAGGTCGTAATCCGGATCATCGACGACGATCAGAAAGTGCCGCAACGCATCAGCCGACCCGGCGGTGAATGCCGGGCGGTCTGCCAGCGACGGGCCGAGCAGCCCGGCCAGCTCGTCGGGCTTGGTAGACAGGTAGCGGGCCGGGCCGACGCCGTCGAGTTCGCCGGGAACATCGACGTGCGGCAACCACTTGAGCCATGACCATTCCGGCGTCTCGAGATTCGAGGTGGCCACGGCGACGCCGAGCACCGTCGGGTCGTGCCAGATCACCGCCTGAGCGATCCAGGCCCGCAGCGCTGCACGCACGTCGTCGGCATGCCCGAGCACGGTGATCCGCGAAACCCTGGTGAGGTCGATACCGGTCGGAACATCACGGACGGTGCGCTGGGTATCCAGCAAGCTGCGTAATGCGCTGTGCGACACCGGCTCCAGGTCAATCTCGTCGGCCGTGTCGTTGACCCGCAATGCGGTGTCCAGTGCGGACGAGTGCAAGCCGGCGCGCACCATCAGAAAGTCGGCATCCCGCGGATCACGTTCCCATTGCCGCCGCGAGCCGGGTATCGCGGCCAAATCCGCGGGTTCGGGGTGCGACCATTCAGCCGCGGCGCGTTGGTCGGCGGCCTGGGCCCGGATGTTGTCCCGAACCACCGACAGGTAGCGCAAGTAGTCGGCCCGCTCGGCGTCAACTTCCTCAGTGCGGTTTTTGTTGTCGGTGCCGCGGTACATCGCGGTCGCGGCCAGCAGCAGCACGAACGGGAAAAACAGCGTCTGCGGGGAGATCAGCCGGATCCCGGTGGCGACCATCGCGACGATCATGCCGACGATCAGCAGCACGATCACAACCGGCAGGGCCCGTCGCAGCATCGACGGCGGAATCACCCGGGGCAGTTCCGGCGGCGCTTCGATACTGATGGTGCCTTTGCGGGTGGCCGGTGGTGGCAGCCGTCGGCGGGCCTCAAAGATCAGTCGGCTCATCGGTTTTCCCCCTGTGCTGCGTTACGGCCTGGTCGGGTGTCTGGCGCCAGACCGTCGTGGGCGAGCAGCGCGTCGGCACGTGACAGGGTCGGGCCGGGTGCGAACAACGACAGCATCGACCAGGGAATCGGAGTCGGCGGCGGGTTCAGGCCAAGGACCTCGGCGGTTTTGGTAGGCACATTGGCGCCACCTTCGTTATCGATGCCGTATCGGACGCCGGTGTCGGAGATCCAGAACAGCGACCCGGCCGCCGGCGAAGCCGCATTTTGCCCGACGGTTGCGGTGAAGTACCCGGTCCCGGGCGCCAGCGCCACCCGGCTTGCGGTGCCACCGGTTCCGGCGCCGACCAGATCTTCGGTGTGCACGGCCTCCGACACTGGAAGTGCCGAACCGGTAAGCAAGGTCAGTGAATTCGTGGTCGCGCCGGCCGGCTTGCTCCAGCGCACACAGGTAACCGGATCACGGGCGGCGTCGACCAGGCTGATCCGCTGATCGGGATAGCGGCTGGTATCCAGCATCCGCGAGACCGGCAGCTTGGCGACCTGATCGGCGCCGAGCCGCGGTGGCTGATCCAGACGGTAGGAATTGGAGTTGCGCAGTATCGCGGCCAGCACCGGCGAGATCGGTTGCAGGCCATCGGGCAACACCGCGTAGTAGAGCATGGCGTTGCCTGACGTGGCGTCTAAAGCATGGGCTTCGACCACCGCGCCGACCGGCGCGGACACCGGCAGACCGAACCGCGGTGGGCTTCCGGCGTCCGGAATGGCCGGTGCGGACAGCGGTGGCGCTTCGGGGATCGCGTTGAACAGCCCGACGGCAATCGGCCGCGGCGCGGGTATGTCGCTAGCCAAGCCCAGCGCGCCGGTGACGGCGTGGTCGTTCAAGTCGATCCGGCTGCGCCGGCCGTCCCACAGCAGCCAGCTGCTGCTGGGGTTGCGTACCAGCACCGCGTGCCCCGCGGTCAGCGCCGCGGCCCGCGCGCCAGTGCTGTCTGCGGCTCCGGCAATCACTGTGACCCCGGTCGCCGGACCCGAAACGGCATCGCACACCGTCCAGTTGGCGTCCTTGGCGGTGTTTTGCACCATCCGCTCGGGCGCGCCCGGGATCCCGATCAGGTTGCCGCGCGGAAACTTGTCCAGCTCAGTGCTTTTCACGGTGGCGGGATTCACCGGCCGACCGACGATCAGCCGAGCCGAAGTCAGGTTCAGCACCGGGTGCAGTTGATCGCCGACCCGCACATACAACGCAGCGGTGGACCGGTCGGCCAGTACCGGGTTGTTGGCCGCCGATCCACTGGGCCGGATTAGCGAGAACACGAAGCAGCCCACCAGCGCGGTGATCACCAGCAGCACGCCCATCAGTACCGCGCGCGTCTGGGTGCGCAACGGATCAACCAGCATCCGGGTGTCGTGCAAGGCGACGCCAGAGGCGATGCGGCGCATCACAAATCGCCAGCCGGTCACCTGGTGGCGCGTGACGAAGCCGCGGCGGTAGACCACTTTGTCGGGATTGTCGTTGACCGGGGTGCGCGAAGCGAACGAGCGCCGGTCGTCGGGTGACTCTGGGTTCGTCATGCCGGCGTCTCCAGCCGCAGGCCCTCCAGCAGCGGCGGCACGGTGTTGGCGACGTCGGCGGCGGTGATCGTCATGAGCTCCTCGTCAGTGAATTCGCCGGTTTGCGCGTGTTCGGAGTGGTCCAACCGGAATTCGCGTTCTTCTTCTGACTTTTCGACGACGTTGCGGACAAACCGGCCGTTGCCCGCGATATCCAGGCCGCGGCGTTCCACCCCCGCAGTGTCGGGTTTCGTGATGTTGGCCAGGTGGGCGAACAGCGCTTCCAGGTCGTCGAGCGCGGACCGCTCGAAGGCGCTGTCGCGTTTCGTGGCCATGAAGTTCGCGATCTCGATCAATTCGGCCGGCTGGTAGGACGGGAAGTCGATGGTGCGAGTGAACCGCGACCGCAGACCTTGGTTGGTGTCCAGGAACCGATCCAAATCGGCGCGGTAGCCGGCGATGATGACCACCAGCCGGTCCCGATCGTTTTCCATCCGGGCCAGCAGGGTGTCGATGGCCACCAGACCGAAGTCGTTCTTGGCGCCGGTGGCAACCAGGGCGTAGGCCTCGTCGAGGAACAGCACACCGTCCAACGCGCTGTCGATCATCGCGTTGGTCTTGGCTTCGGTCTCCCCGATGTGCTGACCGATCAGATCGGCGCGGTGTACCTCTTTGATGTTCTCCTTCTTCAAGAGGCCAAGGCCGCAATAGATTTTCGCGACGACGCGGGCGATCGTGGTCTTGCCGGTTCCGGGTGGCCCAGTGAACACCAGGTGGTGGGTGCGCTGCGCCACTTCCAGTCCGCGCTCCTTGCGCACCAATTCCATTGCGACCGCACTCTTTAACCGCGCTACCTGATCTTTGACCTTTTCCAGTCCGATGAACTCGTCGAGCTCGTGCTCTGCCTCGGCCATCAGTACGGCCTTGCGCTCCTGGGCTCCGGGGTCGACGAAGTCGCCGGGCTTGGGCTCGGTGGCCGGATCCCACGGGTCGGTGCGCGCGTCGATGCGGTCCGAGGTGGTGGGCACGATCCCGAAGCTGGAATCCGTTAGCGCCTCTTCGACCTGGGCGTTTTCCGGGTTGGCGGCATACAGGTCCTGCAGCACCTCTCGCGCGGTCTCGTCGTCGCCGTCGGCACGCAGCGCCAGCGCCTTGGCCAGCGCGCCGTCCACCGCGGCGACGGCGACCGGACCGTCGGGCTCCTCGAGATAAGACAACGCCGCCGCAAACATGCCAAGCCGCGCCAGCGCGATCCCCAGGGCGATCTTGACGGCGTGTGCGAAGTGCTCGTCTAGGCCGGAGTCGTTGACGATCGGTGACAGCAGTTTGACCACGTCGGCCCAGCGCTCAGCCTGGTAGTGGATGGTAGCCGCGACCCAGCGGGCCTCCCGCGAACTCGGCCGACGCTGGGTGACGTCGACGACCAGTTTGTGCGCGTCGGCGAATTTGCCCTCGGCGGCCAGCCCCGCAGCGTAGGCGAGGTGAAAATCGTCGGGTTCGGTCGCGCGAAACCGCAAATACAGCCCGGTGTCGTAGTGGTAACCCAACGCGCCGGGTGCCAGTTCCGCGTGGCGTTGCAATACCCCCGCGGTCGCCGCGTTCTGCGAAATCGCTTCCAGCACTCGGGTAGACACGTCGCCCGCCGCGGCCAGCCCGACCCAGGCGTCGCATTGGTCATGGGCGATGCGGGTGAGCGCGGTGAATCCGGATCGGGCGGCGGTCAGGTCTGCTGGACGCGTGCGGTCATAGACAGTCAGCCCCAGCGCCCGGCAACAGGTCGCGAATCGACTCATGACGTCGTCATCCACCCGCGCCGTCGTTGGCCGTGTTGCGATCATGCCCGTGTCAGCGGTTTCCACGTCTCGGTCTCCCCTTTTGGACGTAGTGTTGCCTAAGCTAACCTCGGACGAAGTTAGCATTGCATAAGCTAAGTGTCGAGACGCACGGATTGGGTCGATTGCTGCCCCCGGTCACCCTGGCTCGGTAACCCGACCGCTGCAGCTCATTGCGCATAACAGCCTCCCTGCGACGACCCCGGGGCGCCGGCGAGACGGGACGGTCTCCCCGTCGCCGCCAGCGC
Source organism: Mycobacterium sp. (assembly GCF_049280035.1). Classification (GTDB taxonomy): domain Bacteria; phylum Actinomycetota; class Actinomycetes; order Mycobacteriales; family Mycobacteriaceae; genus Mycobacterium. Next base: position 5,300 of record NZ_JBAPPI010000803.1, read on the forward strand.
GGTCCGACCGCGGCTAATGAAAATGGATGTCATTAGCAGGCGACTGTACGGCATGGGCTTCTCACCGCTTCACGGCCCTGAGCAATGTGTTGCGAGCGACCATGGATCGGGCCTCCGATTCCGGTCCGGGAACCGGCCGGCCGACCTCGCGTAGGTAATCGGCCAACGAGGTCGGCGCCGCGGTCCAGCCGTGCTCGCCGAACCAGTGGTCGACCGGAGCGTGTTGCTCGTTGTAAACCAGTTGGAAGAACAGCCGCTCGTCGCCCTTGGCGCGAGCCTCCCGTTCCTCTTCAATGCCGGCCTCGAGTTCCTCGGTCGACATCGGGGCACTGTCTTCCACGGCGGCGTGACTGCCCGCGCTGGCCAGCGCGTCGATCCCGGTGAGCAACTGCTCTTCGGCATCCGCTGGGAGATAGAGCAGCAGACCCTCGGCAATCCAAGCTGACGGCGAGGCAGCGTCAAACCCATTGTCCCGCAATGCTTGCGGCCAGTCCTCACGCAGGTCGATGGCAACCTCACGGCGCTCGGCGTTGGGCTTGGCGCCCTGTTCGGCGAGCACGTCGCGTTTGAAATCGAGCACCTGCGGACGGTCCAACTCGAAGATCGTCGTCTGGTCAGGCCAGGGCAGCCGGTAGGCGCGGGAGTTTAAACCCGCCGCCAGAATTACTACCTGCCTGACGCCCGCATCGGCGGATCGCCGGAAGTAGTCGTCGAAGTACCGGGTGCGGGCACCTTGGAAGTTGACGAAATGCGCGCCCCAATCAGGTGTCTTCAGTTGGTGTTCGGGAACTTTGCCGTCCAGCACGTCGGCCACGTTTCCTCCCGCCGCCCGGCAGAACACCTCGGCAAACGGGTCGACAGCCAATGGGTCGGGTTTTTTCGCCTCCAATGCTCGAGCGGTGGCCACTAATAACGCGGTCGCACCGACACTCGTGGTGATGTCCCAGTCGTCGTCTTCAGTACGCACGGCAACCGACCCTACGCCCGCCGACCAGCAGGCTTTGTCGCCTGCGCGCCACCGCCCGTTCAGCCACGACGGCATTCAATACGACGCAGTGTCGTAGAACAAGACCCTGTCCCGGTAGGGGGTATTCGCAAAGGCTGCCCGACTACACCAACGGGCGGCCGGCCTTGATCCGGCGGTCCAGATCCCACAGCAGCACGTTGAACGGGAAGCGCCGGATAAAGCTCGGCATCATGTTGTTCACCGTCCGCAGCACGGCGATCAGCCGGTCGAAGCGCCGCTGCTTGGCGGCATCCCATGCCAGGTGCATCTCCTCGCGGAACCGTTGCGGCAGAAAGCCGGTGGTGATCAGCAGGCCGAGTTTTTCCGGCTGCCTGCGCACGACCGTCGGCAGCGGCACGCCCCGTATCCGACCCGCGGCAATCGGATACAGGTACTCACGGACAGTGTCGTCGATGTGCACCTTGTCCAGTTGCTGCTGCCAGTAGCGGTCGAACGCGGCCCGATCCGGCGGCCACATCTCCGCCGGCACCTGCAGCGTGGTGCCTAGCACCACCGCTTCGCGGTAGTGACGATCGGCATCCTGCGCGTCCATCTCGCCGATGAACGTGCGATAGAAGTCGACCCCGCCCTTGTAGAGGCAAGCCGCCACCCACAGCTGCAGGTCGGGGTCAAACGCGTTGTACTCGACCGGGCTGTCGGGTGTCGAGTAAACCTCGGCATGTGCACGGTTCACCGCCCGGCTAAATGCCGCCTTCTGGGCGTCTGTGCCGACCATGGCCACCGCAAGATAGGTGAACGTGGTGCGGGCCCGCTTGATCGGGTGCAAGTCCACCCGGCCGCTCTCGACGCGGCTCTCCACCACGCCGTAGCCGACACCCGGCCGGGCCAGCTGCATGATCACGTTCGCCGGACCGAGCAGTAGCGCCATTCCCATCAGCGTGTCGTCCAGTTGGGGCGTCCGCCGCTTCTTACGGCGGCCCAACCGGGCTCGCGGTGGATCACTCACCATGCGCTCGACATGCCTGATTGGCTCGCTCACCGTCATCGCACACCTACCCCGCTAATTCTGAGAACGCCGGTTTCCTGATATTGCAGCCTGGTGCATCCCGATGTCAAGATGGGAGCCATGGCCATCGCCGCGACAGCCAGCGCACGGCCATACCGTGGCATCGAGGCAGCCGATCGGACGGCAACCCGCCGCGCCCGGCTGCTGGGGGCCGGCCTCGATCTGCTGGGTGCCGACGATGCCGCCGAATTGACCGTTCGCGGCATCTGCCGACAGGCCGGCGTGGCCGCCCGTTATTTCTACGAAAGCTTCGCCGACAAGGACGAGTTCGTCGCAGCGGTCTTCGACTGAGTGATCGCCGACCTGGCGGCCACCACGC
>NZ_JBAPPI010000804.1:0-5860 GCF_049280035.1 Mycobacterium sp.
GCGGGCTGGCCATGATTTCGGCGACCGACCCCGGCAACCGAAGATCACGCGTCGATTTCCGCGACTGGCGCTCCTCTGCGGAGGTCATGCGCCGCTCCTCCTCATCGCTTCGCTCTGCATCGTCACGGCGCGAGTCACGAGCGCCGCTCCTCCGCCGTGCCGTGACGAATCTCGGCCGTCCGGTCAGATCTGCTCGTGCGACGGCGTCATCGAAAAGTCCTGTGCTGCGGACTAGTTCGGACGTCAGCAGCGACGTGGTGTCGTCGTGCTCGACGGCGAAGAAGCCGCCCCGACGCAACCAACGACCGGCCAGCCGGACAATGGCGGGAATCACCGCCATTCCGTCCGAGCCCGCGAACACAGCATGAGGCGGATCATATTGAGAGACTTCAGGTTCGAGTTCAACGGCTTCAGGCACGTATGGCGGGTTGGCCACCAGGAGGTCGACTTGCCCGTCGAGCTCGGTGAGCAACCCAGGGTCGGTGGCGTCAGCGCACATTAATTCGATCGCGGTGCCTGCCGTGTTTTTGCGGGCATAGTCAAGGGCCGAGTCGGAGTCATCGATGCCGAGTACCCGCGCTGCCGGCCAGTGCTGCGCCAGTGCGAGCGCCAGCGCTCCCGAACCGGTGCAGACGTCGACGATCACCGGCCGGGCGGGAGTCCCTGGAAGACTCTGCGCGGTCGCCCATTCCAACATGGCCTCGGTTTCCGGACGCGGAATGAAGACGCCGGGCCCGACGGACAGCGTCAGCGGCCCGAAGGCGGCCGTGCCGGTGATGTGCTGCAGTGGCACTCGGCGCGAACGCGCCGCGATCGCGGCGTGGTAGCGGTCGAAGAACGCGTCATCAGGCGAATCGACTAGCGGCAGCCGTCCCCGTTTGGTGCCCGTCAGGTGCGCGGCCAACTCTTCTGCGTCGAAGCGCGCGGAGTCGATTCCTGCGTCTGCGAGCAGCGTCGTAGCCGAGTCGATCGCGCACCGCAGTCGAGTCGTCATGCCTGCTGCAGCCGGGATTGCCTGTCGGCGACGCTCAGAGCGTCGAACAATGCGTCAAGGTCGCCGTCGAGAACCTGGTCGAGATTGTGTGCCTTGTAACCGATGCGGTGGTCGGTGACCCGGTTCTCCGGGAAGTTGTAGGTGCGGATGCGTTCGCTGCGGTCCACCGTGCGGATCTGGCTGGCGCGATCGGCCGACGCGTCGGCCAGCGCCTGCTCCTCGGCCATTGCCTGCAGACGAGCGGCCAGCACCTGCATAGCTCGGGTCTTGTTTTGCAGCTGTGAGCGTTCGTTTTGGCAAGTGACGACAATTCCGGTGGGCAGGTGGGTAATTCGTACCGCCGAGTCGGTGGTGTTGACGCCCTGACCGCCCTTGCCGGACGACCGGTAGACGTCGATGCGCAGGTCCGACTCGTCGATCTGCACTTCGCCGACTTCCTCGGGTTCCGGATAGACCAGCACGCCGGCGGCCGAAGTATGCACGCGGCCTTGGGATTCGGTGACCGGGACTCGCTGTACCCGGTGTACTCCGCCCTCGAATTTCATCCGCGACCACACGCCGTCGGCCGAGTCACCCTTGCTGGCGATCGTGAGCGTCGCATCCTTGTAACCACCCAAATCCGAGGTGGTTTCGCCCAATACGGTCACCGTCCAGCCGTGCCGCTCGGCATAGCGGATGTACATCCTGGCCAGGTCTGCGGCAAAGAGAGCCGATTCTTCGCCCCCCTCACCGGATTTGACTTCCAGCACCATGTCGTCGGCGTCGTGCGGGTCGCGCGGTGCCAGCATGTCGGTGAGCTGAGTGTCCAGCTCGGCCGCGCGTGATTCCAGTTCGGCGACTTCATCGACGAACGACGCGTCATCGGCAGCCAGTTCACGTGCGGTCTCCAAGTCTCCCCGGACCGACTCCAGCTTGCGGTGGGTGGCAACGATCGGCGCCAGTTGCGCGAACCGACGGCCGACTCTGCGCGCATTGGCCGCGTTGCTGTGCAGTTCGGGATCGGACAGCTGGCGCTCGAGGTCGGCATGTTCGGCCAGCAGCGCGTCAATCGCCTGCACGCCGTGCGTCATGCTTGTCCTTCCCCAAAACGCTTCCCCGAACGCGAAACGACGCCCGGCCTGGTGCGGTTTCCGCAGCAGATCGGGCGTCGGTCCAAGCTACTTGTCGGCCGAAGCCTCTTTGTCGGCAGCAGCCTTGCGCTTGCCGTAGCGCCGCTCGAAGCGAGCGACCCGGCCGCCGCTGTCCAGAATCTTCTGCTTACCGGTGTAGAACGGGTGGCACTGCGAGCACACCTCGACCACGATGTGGCCGCTTTCTTTAGTGCTGCGGGTCTGGAACGTGTTGCCGCAACCGCAGACGACGGTGGTCTCGCCGTATGCCGGATGGATATCAGATTTCATGATTTCCTCTTCGATCGTGGGTCGCCGGGTCGCCCGAACTAGTTGGACGTGAACCGGAACCTTACCTTCGGCACCTGATTATGCCAGGTCAGCCGCTATCGCCCTAAACGCCTGCATGGCCGCGTGCATTCCCGTAGTTCGCCGGCGCGGTGGCGGACCGATCGACCACCACGTAGGTGCCGTCGCGCCCGATCCTGGTCCACAGCAGGCCACCTTCCGGCGTGGCGCCCCAGGAGCTCAGCTCGCGTTTGAGGATCTTGTTGGTGGCGGTGGACGGCAGGCCATCGGCGATCCACACGTGGCGCGGCCACGCCTTGGGTGATAGGTCGGACTGGCCGGCCAGAAACTCGCCGAACTCCCCGGGCGTCAACTCTTCGCGCTCGACCAGCACCAACGCCGCCATCACCTGATCGCCCACCTGCTCATCAGGTACCGCGTACACCGCTACCTGGCTGACCGCAGGCAGCCGCTGCAGGATGCGTTCGATGGGCGCGGTCGTCATATTTTCGCCGTCGACCCGCAGCCAATCCCCGCTACGCCCGGCAAAGTAGATCCAGCCGTCTGCGTCCCGGTAGGCCAGGTCACCCGACCAGAACATCCCGTGGCGGAGTCGCGCGTCGGTCGCCTGCTGATCGTTGTAGTAGCCGGCGAACAGGCCGGCGCCCGACGTGTTGACCAGCTCGCCGATCGCTTCGTCGGCGTTGATCAGCGCGCCGTCATCGTCGAACCGGGCCACCGCACATTCGGCGAGCGTGTCGGGGTTATAGATGCTCACACCGGGAAAGCCCTGGCCCAATGAGCCCGGCGGGCAGCCATCTTCACGGGTGATGATGATCGCGCCTTCGGTGGAGCCGAAGCCGTCCCATACCTTGCAGTCGAACCGGCGGCTGAACTCCGCGATGTCGCGGTCGCTGGCCTCGTTGCCGAACGCGACCAGCAGCGGGTTGTCCGCATCGTCGGGCCGCTCGGGGGTGGCAAGCACGTAGGCCAACGGCTTGCCGACGTAGTTCATGTAGGTCGCACCGTAGCGGCGTAGATCAGCCAGCAAACCGGATGCCGAGAACGTCGCCGGCACCATCGCCGCACCTGATCCGACCGCCACGCTCCAGCCCGCCAGCAGCGCGTTGGAGTGAAACAGCGGCATCGACAGGTAGCAGACGCCGGATGAGTCGACCTCGAACCGCTCGATCAGCGCGGAACCGGCGAAAATCACGGTCAGGTGGGTAAGCCGGACCGCCTTCGGCTCACCGCTGGTGCCCGAGGTGAAGATCATCATGAAGGTGTCGCCTGCGTCGACTTCGCGATGCGCGACTAACGGCCCGGCCGCGGCCAGCAAACCAGACCACTCAGCGCTGGAGGTGTCCACAACGCGAACTCCGGGCAAGTCCAGGCCGTCGAGCAGCGCGCGGTGCGCAGGGTCGGTGAGCAGGATCTGGCAGTCGGCACGCACGATGTCCTTCGCCAATGCCGCGCCACGACGGGTGTCGTTGATGCCGCACAACACGTATCCGCCCAGTGCCGCCGCCGCCATCGCGGTCAGCATCTCGGGGGTGTTGCCCAGCAGCGCACCGACGTGCAGGGGCCGTTTGGGGTCGGCGATACCGATCAATGCAGCAGCCGCAGCCGAAGCGTCCGCCAGATGCTCGCGCCAACTCCACACCCGGTCGCCGTATTTGACCGCCGGAGACGAGTCACCGACGCGGGTGCGAAGCAGTTGCTGGATAGTGTCCGCCACGGCTCACCACTTTCCCGTCGGTGCCGACAGGCTGGCACGTTACCGGCGCAGCGTCAGCTGCTTACGGGGAAGGGCGATGTTGGTCGACTGCGGTGATGTGCTAACCGGCTAGTCGTTGTCCCCACCCGGTGTCGTCTTGGACACCTGGACCAGGAATTCGTAATTGGTCTTGGTCTTGCGCAGCTGCGACATCAGCAAGTCGATGGCTTGGTGCGAATCCAGACCCGACAGCACTCGGCGCAACTTGTGCACGATGCCGAACTCGTCGGACGACAGCAGTAGCTCGTCCTTGCGGGTGCCGGACGGGTTCACGTCGACGGCGGGGAACACCCGACGTTCCGAGATCTTGCGGTCGAGTTTGAGCTCGGCGTTACCGGTGCCCTTGAACTCCTCGAAGATCACTGTGTCACCGGTGGATCCGGTTTCCACCATCGCGGTGGCGATGATCGTCAGCGAACCGCCTTCTTCGATGTTGCGGGCGGCGCCGAGGAAACGCTTCGGCGGGTACAGCGCAGTGGAGTCGACACCACCGGACAGGATGCGGCCCGACGCCGGCGACGCGTTGTTGTACGCGCGGCCCAGCCGGGTGATCGAGTCGAGCAGCACGACGACGTCTCTGCCCTGCTCGACGAGTCGCTTGGCGCGTTCGATGGCCAGCTCAGCCACCGAGGTGTGGTCTGACGGTGGCCGGTCGAACGTCGAGGCGATGACCTCGCCCTTGACCGAACGCGTCATGTCGGTGACCTCTTCCGGGCGCTCGTCGACGAGCACGACCATGAGGTGGCATTCCGGGTTGTTCTTGGTGATCGCGTTGGCGATGTCCTGCAGGATCGTCGTCTTACCTGCCTTGGGCGGCGACACGATCAGTGCGCGCTGGCCCTTGCCGATCGGCATGATCAGATCGATAACCCGCGTGGTCAGCCGGTCGGGGGTGGTTTCCAGACGTAGCCGCTCGTTGGGGTACAACGGCGTCAACTTGGTGAAATCGGGACGCTTCTTGACGTCGTCGACCGGACCGCCGTTGACGGTGTCCAAGCGCACCAACGGGTTGAACTTCTGCCGCTGGTTGGGCTGTTCGCCTTCCTTGGGCACTCGCACCGCGCCGGTCACCGCGTCGCCGCGGCGTAAGCCGTTCTTGCGCACCATGTTCATCGAGACGTAGACGTCGTGCGGGCCGGCAAGGTAACCGGAAGTGCGCACGAACGCGTAGTTGTCCAGGACGTCGAGGATGCCGGCGACCGGCTGGACGACGTCGTCTTCGCGCAGTTCGGTGTCACCGCCGTCGCCCGGCCGTTCACCACGACGCCGGCGTTCCCGGAATCGGCGTCCTCTGCGGCCGCCGCGCCCGTCACCGTCGTCGTCTTGCTGGTTGGAGCCACCGCGGTTCTGTTGTCCGCCCTGGCCCTGTTGATCGCCGCCCTTGTCGGAATCCCTGTCGGACTCGCGCTCGTCGGACTTGGACTCCTGCTGGTCGCGGTTGCGCGCGGGCTGCTCGGTCTTGGTTTTGTGAGGCTTTTCCGGCCGGCTGAACTGCTCGTGCGCCTGATCGACGGACTGTCCCCCGTCGCTGGAGTCAGCGCGGGTCGCGTCGTCGGCGGTCGCTTCGGTGTGGTCGGCCGTCTCGGTCACGTGGTTGTGTGATTCGCCACTGGCACCGCCGTTGGCAGGTGCACCATTGGCCTGCCCATGGCGGCTTTCCCGGATCGCGGCGATCAGTTCGTTCTTACGCAT